>JAZNDY010000288.1:0-5624 GCA_045588295.1 Acutalibacteraceae bacterium | reverse complement strand
ATTGCTTGATTTTTTGAATATCAGGTGTATAATCAATGCATAAACAAATTTACAGATTGGAGTTTTTAAAATGAAAGAAATCAAAAAAGTTGTTCTCGCCTACTCAGGCGGTCTTGATACCTCAATCATCATCCCCTGGCTCAAAGAGAATTATAACAATTGTGAGGTTATCGCTGTTTCCGGCGACGTTGGTCAGGGCACAGAGCTTGACGGTCTTGAAGAAAAGGCTATCAAAACAGGTGCTTCCAAGCTTTATATTGAAAACCTTCAGGATGAATTCGTAACAGACTACATCTGGCCCACCCTCAAGGCAGGCGCAGTTTATGAAAAAGAATATCTTCTCGGCACATCCTTTGCACGTCCCATCATCGCAAAGAGAATTGTTGAAATTGCAAAGGCTGAAGGCGCAGACGCTATCTGCCACGGTTGCACAGGTAAGGGCAACGACCAGGTAAGATTTGAGCTCACAATCAAAGCATTCGCCCCTGAAATGGAAATCATCGCTCCCTGGAGAATCTGGGATATCAAATCACGCGAAGAAGAAATCGAATACGCAGAGGCACACAACATTCCTCTTAAGATTAACCGCGAAACAAACTATTCCAAGGATAAGAACCTCTGGCACCTTTCACACGAAGGTCTTGACCTTGAAGACCCCGCAAACGAGCCTCAGTATAACAAGCCCGGTTTCCTTGAAATGGGAATTTCACCTGAAATGGCTCCCGATGCACCCACATACGTTACAATTCATTTCGAAAAGGGTGTTCCCACCGCAGTTAACGGCGAAGAAATGGACGGCGTAACTCTTATCAAATACCTCAACGAAATCGGCGGCAAAAACGGCATCGGTCTTAACGACATCGTTGAAAACCGTCTTGTTGGTATGAAGTCCAGAGGCGTTTACGAGAATCCCGCAGGCTCAATCCTCTTCAAGGCTCACGACGTTCTCGAAACAATCACTCTTGACAGAGATACACAGCACTATAAAGAAATCGTTGCTCACAAGTTTGCAGAGCTCGTTTACTTCGGCCAGTGGTTCACACCTCTTCGTGAGTCTCTCTCCGCTTTTGTTGATAAGACACAGGAAACTGTTACAGGGGACGTTAAGCTCAAGCTTTACAAAGGCAATATGATTAACGCAGGTGTAACATCACCCTATTCACTCTACAGCGAAGACTTTGCAACGTTTGATGCTGACGAAGTTTATGACCAGAAGGATTCAGCAGGCTTCATCAACCTCTTTGGTCTTCCCATCAAGGTTAAGGCTATTCTTGAAGCAGAACGCAACGCAAACAAATAATCTTCGTTAAATTGCGAAATACAGCGTTGCTTCGGCTGTGCGCTTTGTCTTTCACAATTTCACTTTGATTATCAAAAAACAAAAAATACAGAGCCGTCACCGTTGGCGGCTCTTTTCCCGTATAATTAAGGAGGATTCATATGAAACTCTGGGCAGGCCGCTTCTCAAAGGAAGCAGACAAAAAAACAAACGACTTCAATTCTTCAATCGCAACCGATTCAAGAATGTATTATTGGGACATCGAGGGCAGCATTGCTCACGCAACAATGCTTGCTGCAAAAGGCATTATCTCACAGGATGACGGCGCGCTCATTTGCTCCGAGCTTGCAAAAATCAGACAGGAAATCTCTGCCGGCGAGCTTCTGATTGATCCCAACGCAGAAGATATCCACACCTTTATTGAGCAGACTCTCACAGAGCGCATCGGCTCGGCAGGCAAACGCCTGCACACAGGCAGAAGCCGAAACGACCAGGTTGCTCTTGACGTCCGCCTTTATCTTCGCGAACAGTGTGAAGAAACCCTTGTTCTTGTCAACAAGCTCATCAAAGCTCTTGACGAAAAGGGCGATGAATATGCAACCGCTATTATGCCCGGCTACACTCATCTTCAAAGAGCTCAGCCCATCACATTTAAAGCTCACCTGACAGCGTACACAGAGATGCTCAAACGTGACCTCGGCAGAATTGAGGATGCCAAAAAGAGAATGAATTCATCACCTCTCGGCAGCGGTGCGCTTGCAGGCACAACCTATCCCATTGACAGAGCCATGACAGCTGAATTTCTTGGCTTTGATTCATTCACAAAGAGCACGCTTGACGGCGTTGCAGACAGAGATTTCTGCATCGAGCTTGCTTCCGCTCTTTCAATCTGTATGGTTCACCTTTCAAGACTTTGCGAAGAGATTATTCTCTGGTGCTCATGGGAATTCAAATTCGTTGAGCTTGACGATGCTTTCTCAACAGGCTCAAGCATTATGCCCCAGAAAAAGAATCCCGATATTGCAGAGCTTGTCAGAGGCAAAAGCGGCAGAGTTATCGGCGACCTTGTAACACTTCTGACAGTTATGAAAGGTCTGCCCCTTGCTTATAACAAAGATATGCAGGAAGATAAGGACGCAATATTCGATGCGTTTGATACCGTTAAAATCTGCCTTGATACCCTTGTGCCGATGATAGCCACAATGAAAGCAATTCCTGAAAATATGAGAAAAGCGGCTGCAGGCGGCTTCATTAACGCCACTGACTGCGCCGACTTCCTTGTTTCAAAGGGTCTGCCTTTCAGAGATGCTTACAAGGCAACGGGTGAACTTGTTGCGCTTTGCATCAGAGAAAACAAAACTCTTGAAACGCTCACTCTCGATGAATACCAAAGTGTTTGCGAGCTGTTTGATAACGGCGTTTACGATGCCATCAAGCTTGAAAACTGCGTTGCAAGAAGAGGAATGTAAAACCAAAAAAGCTGCTTCGTTTGAAGCAGCTCTTTTTATTACTCTGTAATTTCAACAAATTCAGTGAAAACAATTTTAACTGTTTCACGTTTAAAGTCCATGCGGCAATCTTCAACCATATCGCCAACGTTTTTGCCAAAAAGGTTAACCGTTATCTGGCTTCTGCGTGTGATTCCGCCGTTTGCATCGTAGCCGATGTATGAAACCTTAACAACCTTTTCCTCTTCGCCGGCGCCTCTTGCAAGAATTTCAAAATCAACGTAAGCATCGGCATTGTGTGTGAAACCTGTATCGTCAATCACAATGTCTCTGATTGCAACGTAGGAATTACCCTGCGCAAAATATTCGGGATAAACAAACTCAACGTTGCTGATTTCCGTTACCTGATTTCCGCTGTCAGGGTCGGTTGCATATTCGTTAACCCTTGTAAGACCCTCTGTAACCTCAATTGCAGGGTTTGCAGGCTTTGTGGCATTGGGGGTGAATTCAACGTCTGTTGTAACCTCTTTGGTGTTTTCTGCCGCTCCGTTGGTATGCGTGGGCACAACCTCATCGTGATCACCTTTGCCGCAGGATGCAAGAGCAAAAACCGACGCAAACACAAGAGCGATGGCAATAACTGCTGCGATTATTCTTGATTTTTTCATAACACAAGTTCTCCTTATTTATAATCTGTAAACTCAATCTTCGCTGTGCCGAGCGGCACGCCGAAGGTGAAGCTGATTTCTTCGTTTTCATTAACGTTTTTGGTGCTTCGTGTCATACAGGCGTCTTTTTTTATCAGCTTACCGTTTCCGTCATAGGCGTTATAGGCAATTTTCATTTCGCCCTCTTTGCCCTTGCCCGTAAGCACACAGTTAAACGAACCATAAACAACGTCCTGCGGAGTATCGATGTTTTCAAAAGCTATGCTTTTATATTCCGCAACCGTGTTGCCGTAAACGTAATAGCTGCTAACTGCAAGCTCAACCTCGTGCCTTGTTGCAACATTTTTGGGCGGCTGAGTTATGCCCGGATAATCGCCGATGTTTTCTGCAACGGGTGCAGTTTCGCCAACCTCGTTAACGTATGTGAGTTTTTCAACCGCCGTTGTGGCAGGCTCTTCGGGTATATTGGAACACCCTGCCAAGCAAAGCGCCGCCAACGCAAGCGGAACGAATGCCTTTAAAAATCGTTTCATATCTGCATCCCTTTCGGTTTATATGTTATTCCAATCAAACTTCGTAAGCTCTCCGCCCGTTTTAAGCTCGGGGAAGCCCCACTGCCTGAGCACCTCATAAACACCGATTGCAACCGTGTTTGAAAGGTTAAGACTCCTTGCCGCGTTGTTGTTTATCATCGGCAGTCTGACACAGCTTTCAGGGTTCGCAAAAAGCAATTCTTCAGGCAAGCCTGCCGTTTCTTTGCCAAAAACGAGGTAACTGTTATCAGGATAACTTACGTCTGAATATATTTTTTGCGCTTTTGTTGAAAAATAATAAAAATTGCCGCCTTTATTTTTTTCAAAAAAATCGTCAAGGTTTTTATAATACGTTATGTCAAGCAGGTGCCAGTAATCAAGCCCTGCTCTTTTTAATTTTGCGTCGTCAGGTTTGAAGCCCATCGGCTCAACAAGGTGGAGCCTTGCGCCTGTTGCCGCGCAGGTGCGCGCAACGTTACCTGTGTTCTGCGGAATCTGCGGTTCAACAAGAACTATATTAAGAATTGACATTTTATAACTTCCTTAAACATAATTGACAGTGATTTTTATGCCCTGCAAAGTCAAAATAATAATGACTATATTGGATTGGAGGGATAAGAATGTTCGCATCGTCAAAGGGTGCCGATATCGCCAAAGGTATGGGTATCGGCATAGCCGTTGGTACAGTTGCCGCCGTTGCAGGCAGCAAAATGATGATGACCAAAAGCGGCAGAAAAATGTGCAAAAAGAGCGCTGCAAAGTGTATGAGAACTATGGAAGACGTCCTTAACAGCATAACTTCAATGGCAAAATAATCAGCTGTTATAGTTGCTCATTGCTTTGTCTGTGTTGCCCTGAATCATAAGTTCAACCGCATCACAGGCTTTTTCGCACGTTTCAACAAGAGCTTTAAGCTCGTCTTTTTTAAAGGTGGAAAGCACCCAATCCCCAAGGTCATAATCAGGGTGGGGCTTTTCACCTACACCAAGCTTGATTCTCGGGAATTTATCGCTGCTCATCTGGTAAATGATGTTCTTCATACCGTTGTGTCCGCCGTCGCTGCCTTTGCGGCGGATGCGCATTTTGCCGCAAGATAACGAAACGTCATCAAAAACAACAATTATGTTTTCCGGCGGAATTTTATAAAACTGTGCCGCTTGGCGCACAGCCTCACCGCTGAGATTCATAAAAGTCTGCGGCTTCATCAGCAGGCACTTGTGGCCGCCGATATCAAGCATAGCCGTAACTGATTTAAACTGAATTTTATTGATGCTGACACCGTTTTTTTCTGCAAGCATATCTGCAAAAATAAAACCTGCGTTATGCCTTGTTATCTCATACTTTTTGCCCGGATTGCCCAATGCCGCAATTATGAATTCCGGCGGACCTGACGGAGCTTTTGCTGAAAAAAATCCCATTATACTTATCCTATCGTTACTGTTACAGTTTGTTTGGTTTCATAATCCGCCTCACCGTCAGCCGTTTTTGCGGCATAGGTAAGCGTAAAATTCATTGTGTCAATTATGCTCTGCACCTGAGCATCTTCAAGGTCAAGGTTATCAGAAAGCACCTGAACTGCAAACGTGGGCAGCGGATAGTCTGCATAAGGGTCATAAGCGGGGATGCCCATTTCGCTGCCGCTTAAAACGTTAACGTATATGCCGTCTGCGCTGCTGCTGTCAACCGTTATATCCAG
>JAZNDY010000287.1:0-18559 GCA_045588295.1 Acutalibacteraceae bacterium | reverse complement strand
GTAACGATTGCCTTTTTGCGAGAAGCTGTGTAGCCTTCGTAACGGCCGTATCTTCTGAGCTTACCGTCAACGTTGATTGTGTTAACCTTTGCTACCTTAACACCGAAGAGCTTTTCAACAGCGTTCTTGATTTCAACCTTGTTTGCATCTTTAGCAACTTCAAAGGTGTACTTTCTGTCTGCGATGCCGTCCATGCTGTTTTCAGTGATTACGGGGCGGAGGATAATATCCTGTGCTAACTTGCTCATGCGTAAACCTCCTCGATCTTGTTAACAGCGTCCTTAAGAACTACAACTGTGTCGCAGTTAAGGATGTCATAAACATTGAGTGTGGAAGCAAGAGTGGTCTTAACGCCTGCAATGTTTCTTGCTGAGCGATAAATGATGTCATTCTTCTCGGGAAGAACGAAGAGAACCTTCTTGCCGGTTTCAAGTGAGTTAACAACCTTAGCCATTTCCTTGGTCTTGATAGCGTCGAGCTTGATTGAATCAAGAACGATGAGTTCGCTGTCAGCAACCTTTGCGGAAAGAGCAGACTTGATAGCAAGTCTTCTGACCTTCTTGTTAACATCCTTGTGATACTTGCGGGGCTTGGGTCCGTGTGAGATACCGCCGTGATACCACTGGGGAGCTCTGGTTGAACCCTGTCTTGCGCGGCCTGTTCCCTTCTGTCTCCAAGGCTTCTTGCCGCCGCCGCTTACTTCTGATCTGGTAAGGGTAGACTGTGTGCCCTGACGCTGATTTGCCAGATATGCTACTACGCAAAGGTGCATAGCAGGGATGCTGGGTTCGATTCCGAAGATGCTGTCATTCAGCTCCATATCGGAAAGCTTTTTACCTGTCATGTCGAATACTGATACTGTAGGCATTCTTTTCTACTCCTTTCCTTATGCTTTTTTAACTGCGTCGCGGATAACAACGATGCCGCCCTTGGGGCCGGGGATGGCGCCCTTGATTGCGAGAAGGTTGTTTTCTGCGTCGATCTTAGCAACTACGAGATTCTGGATTGTAACTCTTTCGCAGCCAAGGTGACCTGCAAGCTTCTTGCCCTTGTAAACTCTTGAGGGGTCGGAGCATGCACCCAGTGAACCGGCGTGTCTTGCAACAGGACCTGTACCGTGGGATTCCTTGAGTCTGGAGAAGTTCCATCTCTTGATTGAACCGGCAGTACCCTTACCTTTGCTTGTGCCGACTACGTCTACCTTTTCGCCGACTGCGAAGATGTCTGCCTTGATTGTGTCGCCCACGTTAACGCTTGCCATATCGTCAAGCTTGAACTCTTTGAGAGTCTTCTTGGGAGCAACGTCAGCCTTCTTGAAGTGACCCATCATGGGCTTGTTCACACGCTGAACCTTTACGTCGCCGTAACCGAGCTGAACTGCTTCATAACCGTCGTTTTCGATTGTTTTCTTCATAACAACGTTGCAGGGGCCGGCTTCAACAACTGTTACGGGAATTACGTTTCCCTTTTCGTCGAAAATCTGTGTCATACCGATTTTCTTGCCGATGATTGCTTTCTGCATATTATGCTTTCCTCCTTTAGGTTATTGGTTGACCCTTCGGCCAACATGACCTGCATTTGTTGAAATTAAAGTTTGATTTCGATTTCAACGCCTGCGGGAAGCTCAAGACCTGTCAGAGCTTCAACTGTTTTTGCTGAAGGTCTGATGATGTCGATAAGCCTTTTGTGTGTTCTCTGCTCAAACTGTTCGCGGCTGTCCTTATACTTATGAACTGCGCGAAGGATTGTAACAACTTCCTTTTCTGTGGGAAGCGGAACGGGGCCCGAAACCTGAGCGCCTGTTCTCTTAGCTGTTTCTACGATCTTTTCTGCTGCCTTATCAACAACGTTGTGATCGTAGCCCTTGAGCCTGATTCTGATTTTTCCCTTTACTGCCATTTGGAACGCCTCCTTAAAATTTGGCGGGCCGCAAACTTTGTGAAAACCGACCCGGGTGTTTCAACCCGTCCGATTTAAAAACCGGAAAAACATATTTCCGGGTTAGCTTTCGCTCATTTGCACATAGGTATCCCTCACCAAGGCTGCCCGGGAATGGCAGACCTTTCGTCAGGACACAATTCGCCCGGTTTAAAATCGGACATACTCCGCAGAAATTTCCCGCTTCAGAGAGCGGCCACCTCCTGCATCAACGCATATCATGCCAACTTTCGGATGGGTTCGGGGCATACTTTACCCCTAGTCCGAGAGCGTGCTCGATTATGATAACACAAGACCCCTTACTTGTCAATAGTTTTTTTATAATTTTTTCAAGAAATTTTGCAACTGTCAAAGCCCTCAATCCCAACAGTATCAAGGCTTTTGCGCTTTAACTGAGCAGAGTGCATCTTTCCGCAAATGACATATATATAAAAGGTATAGTAATATATTATGACTCCGTAATCGGTCTGAGCACAAGATAATGTGGTTGTTTTTATTTTCTAACTTATATATTGTAATTTTTGTTTTTATGTGATAAAATACGCTTAAAATGGTTCTGAAAGGAGTTTTCGGCTATGATAGGCTTAGGCAAATGGGCTTGCAGTGTTAACACAATGTTTTATTCGGGCGACGTTGAGTTTGAAATTTTTGATAACAACGGTGAATATGGCTTCAATCTTGATATTCCGGGCATAAAAATTCCCGATATTACGGTTAAAGAAGTTGAGGAAGATGACGACACAATCACCGCAACGGTTCAGACCAGCCTGCTTGAAAACAAAGATATCAACCTTGTTGTTACAATTGATGACGACACCTTTGAAGGCTATCTCAAAGTTCCTTATTTCGGTAAGGTAAAGCTTAAAAACGGCAAAAAAATCGGATAAAAGATTAACCGCATTGCTATTTCACGGCAATGCGGTTGTTTTGTTTCTTATTCAAAAAACAGTATTTTGTTTACTTTGCAGGGTTCTTGGTTACGTCACCGCAGCACTTCTTATATTTTTTGCCGCTGCCGCAGGGACACGGATCGTTGGGGCCGACCTTTTCTTTCTTTCTGACGGTTCTGCCCTTTTCAGAGCCGTCGTTTGCGCCGCTTGTGCCTGTGATTTTGGCAGTCTGCTCGCGCTTTGTTTCTTCTTTATTTCTTATCATAACGGTAAGAATCTGTCTTGCAGTATTCTCACGGATTTCTTCGTTCATACCATCAAACATATCTGAACCAACCTGTCTGTATGCAACAACGGGGTCTGTCTGACCGTATGCACGCAGACCGATACCTCTGCGAAGCTGGTCCATAGCGTCGATATGGTCCATCCATCTGCTGTCAACGTTTCTGAGAAGAACCATCTTTTCAAGCTCACGCATAACAGGCTCGCCTTTTTCGGTTTCGCCAAAGAGCTCTTCTCTGTCCTCATATCTCTTTTCGGCTCTTTCAAGAAGAATTTCGCGGATTTCTTCCTTATCTGTTGTATCCTCAAAATCGCCTTCTTCAATAAGACCCCAGCTCTTGAACTTATCCTTAAGACCGTCAATGTTCCAATCTTTCTTTGATGCCTGTGATGAGCAGAACATATCAACAGCCTCGTCGATGCTGCTTTCAATCATTCTGGTGATAACAGGCTTAAGCTCCTCGCCGTCAAGCACCTGATTACGCTGCTTATAGATAAGCTCTCTCTGGCGGTTCATAACGTCGTCATACTGGAGAACGTTCTTTCTGATGCCAAAGTTTCTGCCTTCAATCTTTTTCTGTGCGTTTTCAATTGTGTTTGAAATCATTTTTGCTTCAATGGGCATATCCTCGGGTGTTTTGAGCGTGTTCATAATCGAGGTTATTCTTTCGCCGCCGAAAAGACGCATAAGATCGTCTTCAAGCGAGAGATAGAAACGGCTTGCACCGGGGTCGCCCTGACGGCCTGCACGGCCTCTGAGCTGGTTATCTATACGTCTTGATTCATGGCGTTCAGTGCCGATAATGCAAAGACCGCCTGCCTCCCTGACCTTATCTGCTTCGGGAGCAATTTCTGAATCATATTTCTTTTCAAGTGAAGTGTAGAGAGCTCTTGCATCAAGAATTTCCTGATTATCTGTTTCGGCAAAACCTGTTGCCTCCGCAATAAGCTCCTCTGTGCAGCCCATACGGCGCATCTCTGATTTTGCAAGGTATTCTGCGTTACCGCCAAGCTTGATATCAGTACCGCGGCCTGCCATATTGGTTGCAATCGTAACAGCGCCGTACTTACCTGCCTGAGCAACGATTTCAGCTTCTTTTTCGTGGTGCTTTGCGTTAAGAACTTCGTGCTTGATGCCCTTGCGCTTAAGAAGCGCACTGAGAAGCTCTGATTTTTCAATTGAAACAGTGCCTACAAGCACAGGCTGACCCTTTGAGTGGCACTCTTCAATTTTCTCAATAAGAGCAAGATATTTTGCCTTCTCCGTTTTATAAACAACGTCAGACATATCGTTTCTTATCATCGGTTTGTTTGTGGGGATTTCAATAACGTCAAGACCGTAAATCTGGTTAAATTCAGCCTCTTCGGTCATAGCCGTACCCGTCATACCGGAAAGCTTTTTATAAAGACGGAAATAGTTCTGGAAAGTGATGGTTGCAAGGGTTTTGCTTTCGTGCTCAACGTTAACGCCTTCTTTAGCTTCGATAGCCTGATGCAGACCCTCGTTATAACGTCTGCCAAGCATAATTCTGCCCGTAAACTCGTCAACGATGAGAACCTGATTATCCTTAACAACGTAGTCAACGTCACGCTTCATAACACCGATAGCTTTGATAGCCTGATTGATATGGTGCTGGATTGTCATATTTTCTGCATCCATAAGGTTTTCAATGCTGAAGAAAGCTTCTGCCTTTGCAACACCGGCTTTTGTGAGTGTGGCGGTTTTTGCCTTTTCGTCAACAACGTAATCGCAATCTTCGTCAACAAGGTCTTCAACGTTTTCTTTTGAATTGACTTCCTTAATCTTCACACACTTAAGCGTGGTGGCAAAGCGGTTTGCCATTTTATAAAGGTCTGTTGATTTTTCGCCTCTGCCTGAAATAATAAGAGGTGTTCTGGCTTCGTCAATAAGAATTGAGTCAACTTCGTCAACAACGGCAAAGTTATGGCCTCTCTGAACCTTGTGCTCCTTATATACAACCATATTATCACGCAGATAGTCAAAGCCCATTTCATTGTTTGTGCCGTATGTGATATCGGCAGCATAAGCTTCTTTGCGCTCGGGGTTTTCTTTTTCATGAATAATAAGACCGACGGTGAGACCCATAAAACGGTACACCTTGCCCATCCACTCACTGTCACGGCGTGCAAGATAATCGTTAACGGTAACAATATGAACACCGTCGCCCGAAAGAGCGTTAAGGTATGCAGGCAGGGTTGCAACAAGCGTTTTACCTTCACCTGTTCTCATTTCGGCAATTCTGCCCTGATGCAGAATGATGCCGCCTATAATCTGAACGGGGAAATGCTTAAGGCCGATAACGCGCCATGAAGCTTCGCGGCAAGCGGCAAAAGCCTCGGGCAGAATATCGTCAAGTGTTTCGCCGTTTGCAAGGCGCTCTTTGAATTCAGGCGTTTTTGCCTGAAGCTGTTCGTCGGTAAGCTTTGAATACTCCTCATCAAGGCTGAGAACCTTATCGCAAAGCGGTCTGATTCGCTTTATTTCTTTTGTTGAGTAATCACCGAAGATTTTGGTTAAAAAACCCATTTTTATCACCTCATAGGTAGTTTTGAATGTTTTTATTTTCAATTTTTTTGATTTATGTTGTAATATCCGCGCCGATATGCTAAACTTTCAATATCGAAATTAAAAGGAGCTGTAAATATGCCTAAAAGAGAGGACTATATTTCCTGGGACGAATATTTTATGGGAGTTGCCATGCTCTCCGCACGCAGAAGCAAAGACCCCAGCACACAGGTTGGCGCCTGCATAGTCAACAACAACAAAAAGATTATGTCTGTCGGCTATAACGGCTTCCCCAGAGGCTGCAGTGATGATTGCTTCCCTTGGGACAGAAGCGGTGACGAGTTTGAAACAAAATACCCTTACGTCTGCCACGCAGAGCTCAACGCCATTCTCAACAGCGGCGGCTCTGACCTTGAGGGCTGTAAAATTTACGTTGCCCTGTTCCCTTGCAACGAATGCGCAAAGGCAATTATCCAGTGCGGCATCAAAGAGGTTGTTTACCTCTCCGATAAATATAAAGACACCGTGGGTGTGCGCGCATCAAAAAGAATGTTTGATGCCGCAGGCGTTAAATACACCGCCCTTGAACTTGACCACGATGAAATCGTGCTCGATTTCAGAAAAGAAAATATTTAATAAGTATAAACCACGCTTCCAACCTTAAGCCCTGTTCCGTCAAGAGCACGCACGCTCATAACGTTTTGGGAATCAAGCCAGACGAAACCTGAGCTTTCATTGAAAAGAAGGGGTTCGTTATAAGCAACGGGAGCTTTATTGCCGTCAGCTGTGCAGTATATAACCTGCTGAACCTGAACGCCGTTTTCAACCTCAACACCGTTTTTTGCAAAAACAAATTTTGCTCCGTCGGGTGAAGCGTAAGCACGGTCAAAACCTAAAATGTTTATGCCTTTAAGAGTCTTTGTTGCACCGGTCATAAGATCGGTCACAACAAGGCTCTTTTTGTTTATGAGCCATCTGCCGTCCTGAAGATAATCGGCAAAATAATCACCCTCAAACTGTGAAAGAACAGTTTCAGCCTTGCCCTGATTAATAACGTTGTTAAAGCCTTTTTCCGTTTTGCGCAGATAGTGCATACCGTTAGCATCGTTAACAAACCAGGTGCCGAGAATATCCTTGGCAACAATTTCGGGTTTGTATGCATCGGAAAGCACCATAACGTCTGCTCTTGTGCCCTTTTCATCGGCAGTATAATATCTTGATGAGAAGAAATACTTTGCGCCGCCGAGGTTGGCAATAAAATCGTCGGTCAGCATTGTCCAGTCTGCTCTGAATGCGCCGTTTTTATCAATAAGGCGTGTGTTGTTTGAAACGTAAGTGCTTGTGTTGCCGCTTGAAATATCAAAATTATAGATTTCGGAATACGTTTTGTCTGCGCTGTAAAAATTCTCTTTTTCAAAGTCGGCAAGCAGAAGGTGACCTGCGCCGTAGCCCGAAGGCTTGTTTGTGAGCTTCACAAAAGCGTAGGAATAAACCTTGACGTCTGCGCTCATATCCGATGTGAAAACGCCCGCACCGAATGTTTTGCCGTCTTTTTCAATGTAGTTGACGGTAACGGGTATTTTCTCATATGTTGCGGAAAGGTTAGCCTTAACCTGCTTAACAGGCAGTGCGCTTGCCGCAAAAGCTCCGTTTGAAAACTCATAAAACTTAACGTTACCCGTGAGGTCTGCGGTGAAATAAACACCGTCAATATCAGAGGGCAAAAAGACTTCTCCGCCCACACCTTTGGCAGAAACCGCTTTTGTATAAGCCGAATTATCAAACGAATAAACCACCGCCGGCTTCTGTTCGGCTTCATCTTCTTTGCCGTTTTTGCCCTTGCAGCTTGAGAAAATAAACGCAACTGTTGTCAGCGCAAGCAAAAGAGCGATTATTCTGAGTGTTTTCTGTTTCATTCTTATCTCCTCACAGTTCTATCATAAGTTCAACGGGGCAATGGTCAGAACCGAAAATCTGATTATGGATTTTGGCATCCTTAAGACTGCCCTTAAGCCTTTCGGAAACAATAAAATAATCAATTCTCCAGCCTGCGTTCTTTGCCCTTGCAGAGAATCTGTAGCTCCACCAGCTGTATGCCCCCTCAAGGTCGGGGTAAAAATATCTGAACGTATCCACAAAGCCGCTTGCAAGCATCTCACCGAATTTGCCTCTTTCTTCATCGGTAAAGCCGGGGTTGCGGCGGTTTGATTTGGGGTTTTTCAGGTCAATCTCATTATGCGCTACGTTGAGGTCGCCGCAGAAAATAACAGGCTTTTTCTCATCAAGCTTTTTAATGTATTCTCTGAAAGCATCTTCCCATTCCATGCGGTAATCAAGGCGCACAAGCCCGTCTCTGGCATTGGGAACGTAGACCGTTATAAAATAATAATTTTCAAATTCAAGAGTTATCACTCTGCCCTCTGTATCGTGCTCGGGAATACCAAGCCCGTAAAACACGGCAAGAGGCTCTTCTTTTGAAAAAACCGCTGTGCCGGAATAGCCCTTTTTTTCGGCAAAATTCCAATACTGCTTGTAGCCGTCAAGCTCAAGCTCCGCCTGACCAAGCTGCATTTTTGTTTCCTGCAGGCAGAAGATATCGGCATCAAGCTCTGCAAAGCTCTCATAAAAATTCTTGCCCAGGCAGGCTCTTATTCCGTTTACGTTCCAAGAAATAAACTTCTTCGTTGCCATTCCGTACAGTCCTCCATTATAATTAGAGTATATTATAACACAGTTTTCGTGTTCTGTCACTATCAAATATTTAATAAAATGTAAATAATACAATAAAATAATAGTGTATGCATTATAAACAAAAACCATCTTGACAAAACGATGTTAATGTTGTATTTTTATTATAAGCGGATGTGCGGGATGCATATCATCTGTGCATTCCGCCAAAACACTATATTTTTTCAGGAGGAAAAATCATGAAGAAAATTCTCGCACTCTTACTTGTATTTGCAACCCTCTTCGCATTTGCAGCTTGCGGCGGCAAAGAAGACGAAGGCGCAACAGGAACACCCGAAACAACAGTTGACCAGGCTGCTCTTGATAAAGAGTTTGAAGAAGCTCTCAAGAACACACAGGTAGCAGCAACAGAAATCGCAACAGAAGTTGTTACAAACGCAGAAGGTCAGACAGAAATCGTTACAGAAGTTGTAACAGAAGAAGCAAAGGGTCTCACATCACAGGATCCCGCAGCTATTGCTGAATTCTACAACAAGGCTGTAGCAGCAACAATCGTTGAAGATGCTAACGGTCAGTCCATGTACATCCCCAAGGGCAAGCAGACAATGGTTCTTTCCAAGCCCATCGACGGTGACGGCGTTCTCGGCGCTATCCTCAAGGTTCTTCAGCCCGCAGTTGACAAGGCTCTCTCCAACAACTCCAAGGAAACAAGCTGGATCCCCGGCGGCAAAGAAGGCGACCTTCTTGCATCCGACATCACAAAGGCAACAGCTATCTCCAAGGATGGCAAGACCACTCTTACAATCCAGCTCAAGCAGCAGATTGACGGTCCCGACTGCGACGGCAACACAGCAGGTCCCGTAGCAAGAGGTATCAGCACTCTCGGTAACATCGACGGCGCTCTCAAGGAGCTCGGCGCAGAACTCACCGAAGGCAGAGATACAGTTAAGCTCACATACAAGCACGCTCGCATCAAGTGCGTTATCGACGAAGAAACAGGCCGTATCGTTAGCGGTGAATGGTTCTACACAGTTGATATCTTCATCGGCAATGCAAAGGCAAAGCTTGGTATCACAGCTAACCTCAAGAACCTCACAGCAGCTATCGATTACAAGGTTGTTATCTAACCTTATTATCTGACAGTTTTTCAGGCACCCTCCGTGTGGAGGGTGCCTTTCTTTTATCCTCATCGGCAAATTAAGATTGAGCAAACAAAAAGCGGAGCCGGTTTTCACCGACTCCGCAATTTATTTTATTTATGGAACTTAATCTACATCAAATTCAACTGTGTAAACCTTCCACTTGCCGTCTTCTTTAATAAGGTAAGCTGTGCCGTCGCCGTCTGCTTCATCATCTTTACCCTTGATGGTGATATCGAAATCGATTTCAGCGCCTGCCTTGATTTCTATATCCTTAAGGTCATCGTCATTTTTATACTCTTCTTTGATTTCTTTAAGGAATATGTTTGTCATATCCTCTTTCTTTGTAACCTTGATTTTGATTTTAACGTTGTTGCCGTAATCTTCTTCGTAGTCATCAAGTCTTTCCTTGAGAATAACTTCAACTAAATCTTCAAGAGTGTCTTCGTCGTCATCATAGTAACTCTTGTTCTGCTCAGGCATAAGGTCAACGTAACCGTCAACGTCTGTCTTTTCAAGTGCTTTGAAGTAATCCTTAAGCGCTGCCTTGGGTCCTGAGTTAACAGCAATAAGAACAATAGCAACGAGAGCAATGAAGCCAACGATGCAAGCAGGGACTGCAATCATAACAATCTTTGCAATAAGCACCTGAAGCTTGGGCTGAAGTTTGTTCAGGAGAGGGATTTTAGCACAGATGTCAGCTAACTTGTTCTTTTTTTCTGTTGCCAGAGGTGTTCCGCAATTACCGCAAACGGTAGCGTTGTCCAGAGACTCTGCACCGCAGTTTACGCAATGTTTTGACATGGTAATATACCGCCTTTCAATTATATTATATTTTAATAAATTTGCGCCAAATTAAGTAACGGATTTCCGTCTTTTGTGCAGAAACCGACCGAAAAAGGTCGGTTATTATACTGTTATTATATACAAACAAAACCCTTTATGTCAATATGTCTATGCAAAACAATCACAAAAAATTGCACTTTTTTGCCATAAAGTAACACCTGTGTTATCTTAATTATAACGCAGTGTTTTCTGCACGGTAAAATGAATTTTACCGCTGATTTTATTTCATTAATCAGGAATAAACTTAACCGTGAAGCAATGGGAGCGAAGCTGATAGTCACAAACGTTGCCTCTGAAATGGTTGCCTCTCATCTCTTTGTTTCCAACCCTCACAACCGAAGCATAGCCGATTGAAGAGCTGTATGCGCCGTCATGCGAAACAACGGTTATCCATTCAGACGGATTATCGCTGAGAACAATATTCTCATCATAATCCGTTATAAGTGCTTTCATTTCTTCAGAGCTGATTCTGAATTCGGCAACCTCAACGTTTTCAGGGCTGTTTGCTCCACCTCTGAGATAGGGGTAAGAGCCACCCCAGACAGAGCTTGCTGACGCTGTTTTGCCTGCAGCACTTGCAAAATAGCAGGTGAAAGCAGGCTGCCCGTTATAATCAACGTAAACCGCTTCGGGCGTGTCAGTTGCTCTCTGCATACCAAGCAGCTCAAGGCACGCCTTGTGGGTTGCCGTGCCATCATACGCCCAGTTGGCAGAAAAAGCGTGGCGTGAGGAATCAACATCAAAACCGTAAGTTTTTGCAAAGGTATAAACCGCAATAATCTGCGCTTTTATTGCTTCCTTTGGCGCACTGTTGCCGATTTCTCTGTAAGAGGTTTTGCAAAGATATTCAATAAGTCCGTATTCAACACCGCCGTATTTAACCGTTTGAGGCATTGCCGTGTCTTTTTTGATGCTTGTGCCGGGATAATAGGCGGCGATTATTTTTTTATAATCACTGCCGTTTTTTGCCATAGTGATTGCGCCCTCCTGGCTCATTCCCACGCCGTGACCCCAACCGTAGCTTGTGAAAACAAACGTGCCGCTTTTTGCCGCGGTTTCTGTCTTCTTGGTTGTCGGCTCAGGCTTTGCGGTCGGCGCTTGCGTCGGTTTCGGCACGGTCGTTACAGGCTTTGACGGCGCATTTGTTGTTGAAACAGGCACCCTTGTGGTATTCGTCACAGGTTTTGTGACTGCAACAGTTGCGGCCGCCTGCGTGTTGAGTGTCTGGGGCTGTGTCTGCGCTGTAACGCCCGACGTTTCCGCTTCGTTGCTTACCGAAACAAAGGGGAGCGATAAAAACTCCGCCTCATCACCTATGCCGCTTTCGCCGCGGTAATTGTTTGTTTCCGTTTCTGCAACCGCAGTTGTTGTTTCAGGCTCAATCGCCTGCACAAACGCTCCGTTTGCACCGGGGGAATTTTTTAAAGAAGAAATTGCGGTATTATCGGATTTTCCTTTAAAGAAAAACGCTGTGAGTATTGCAAGAATAACAGCAACCGCTACGCCCAGCAAAACAATAATAACAGAAATCCACGGTGTTTTCTTTTTGGGTTTCGGTGCATCGGTGTTTATAATAACTGCACCTGCCGCAACAGCTTCACTCATCATTTCGCTCAGCTTTGTTATTGCCGCGCCTGCAAGCGCCTTGGAGCTTTCATCGCCGTCGGCAAAAACCTTTGCGCCCCACGCACCTTTGGAATCGGCAAGGCAGACAAGCACCAGTTTTTCACCGTTTTCGGTTTCAACCTCAGATATCGCCGCGCCAAAATCAGCCGCCGATTTCTCTTTTGCGGCTTTTGCCGCCTGCGCAAGAGAATCAGCATTTATTGCACTGCCTTCAACCTGCGAAACAACAAACGCATCTTTGCCGCCTTCAACACTTGAGGCAACCGCCATCATCGGCTCATAAAAACCGACTGACGCAACAGCAATTTTTTTGCCGCTTGCAACAACGGATTCAAGGTTTTGCCTGAAACCTGCCACTGCCTGCACCGTCCTTTCAATTAAAAATTATAATCAGTCGATATACCAATGCTTTTCATCGGCATAGTTGTTGGGCTTGTTAAGCTCATCGCACCATTTCTGCGGACCCTTGGGGTCAGAATTCATAACAGCTTTTGAGGTGTCGATATTAACGCTTTCGCCCGGTCTGAGAAGTCTTGCAACAACAACAAGTCTTGCATCCTTGAAGTCATAAGCACAGGTTGAAAGGGTAAGAATCTTATCCGTCAACTCAAGACCCACACCGGTATCATAAAGAGATCTCTTTTCAAGCTCAACTATATATTCCGCAAAGAGCTGGTCACTGCAATCAATGAAGTTATAGGGGAAAACATAGTCGTTATCGTGTTTGGGGTCACTGTTTGAAATAAACACACCGCAAACAACCCATTTAAAATCGCCGTAAATGGTGTTGCACTCAATAATCGGCGCTTTCTTAAAGCCGTCGATATCTCTATACTCTTCAAGCATACCGAAAATCAGGTCGTCGCTTCTCATATTGTGGCCGTAAATAACGGTGTTGCGGGGCAGATTGTTGAACTGCTCCTCTTCAATTCTGTAATCAAAGAAAGGCACACCGTAGGAAACCCACTTCTGGTAGAAATTGCGTTTAAGATAATAATCGTTATCCTCTGTCTGAACAAGAGGAAGATTGATTTCATATGCGGGAATTGAAATCCAACCGCGCAGATCGGGGTTCACCTGATAAAGCTGGGCATACTTCGCAAGCATACCTTCAGGGAAATCCACGCCGTATTCGTTTCTGATAGTGTCGTTAACCTCATCGTCGCCGTATTTATCTTCGCCTGCTTCCATCTGGCTGTTTTGCTCGGAAACGTTTTTCTCGGCAATTTTGGGCTGAACAAGATATGTGTTAATAAGAATTACAACACAAACGCCCATAACGGCGAACGAAAGCGCAAGAACAATTCT
This sequence comes from Acutalibacteraceae bacterium, assembly GCA_045588295.1. Classification (GTDB taxonomy): domain Bacteria; phylum Bacillota; class Clostridia; order Oscillospirales; family Acutalibacteraceae; genus CAG-177. The sequence continues at coordinate 5,315 of JAZNDY010000287.1, read as the reverse complement.
TCTGATAACCTCACCTGCAGATATCGGCTTCTTTTCGCCATTCTTTCTGGCTTCTTTTTCCTGCTGTTTTCTTGCTTTCTTTTGTTCCTTGGTTTCTTCGGCTGTTGCTTCAATAGCCGCTCTTTTTGCCGCCTCAAAATCACCGATAACAACCCTCTCGGTTTTTTCTTCAGCGCAATGGCTGTAATCTTCAATCTCGTTGGGTTTAAAGAAAGCTGCAGACTGCGGAACTTCGGGTGCTTCGGGAATTAACGGGGCAGGTTTTGCCTCTGTCTTATAATCGATAACGGAATCGGGTATGTTGACAACGAAACCGCCCTCTGCTTCTTCCGCTGTTTTTTCTGCCGACGGCTCTGTTTCACCCAAAAGCGCGGCAAGCTCACGTTCAAAATCTGCAGAATCAGTGTTTATCGCTGATTCACCGGTTTCGGAAGCCGCACACTCAACAACACCCACATCGGCAGTTTCCGCCTTTTCTTCTTCAGGAAGACTCACGGAATCTGCAACAGGAGCCGTTTTTTCTTCGGGTTCGGAACACTCAACAACGCCAACCTCATCAACGCTCTCCTGGCTTTGAATCGGGAGAGGGATATCAGAAAGAGCTTTTGAAGATTCTTCTGCCTGCACAAAAACAGGATTCTGCGTAGCAGGTGTTTCCACGGGGAACGATTTAAGAAAGTCTTCAATTGCGCTGTAATCGTTTGCTACGGGAGCAATCTCTGCGTTTGACTCAATTTCAGCAAGAATATCTTCAAAGCCTGTTTCATCACTTGCCGAAACCTTCATTTTATCAATCATACCGAAAATGTCGTCTTTATCAACGTCAGCAGTAACAGACGGCATCTCCGTTTCAGCTTCAGCCTGAGGCTCGGCAAACAGCTCTTCTGCAGGGGCATATTCTTCCTGCGCCTTAACCAACGGCTCAGCTGCAGGAGTTTGCTCAATCTGCTGTTCAGGTCTGAAAAACGCTTCTTCGGGCATAGCTTCCTGCTCTTCAGGTTCATCGAGCGAAACAACGGGAATATCCATATATTCCTCGGGGTTCATCCACATATCGTTCAGACCGCTTTCTGCCGTAACAGGTGCTTCTTCCGTCTTCGGTTCCTCTGCGGTAATAACCGACATAGGCTTGGGAACTATTGTTGCGGGCCCGCTGTTCACAATGTCATCATAAAGGCTCTGCAGTTCGCTCTCAAGGCTTCGCTCTGTTTTTTCAATATCCTCATGGAAGCCTTCAAAAATTGCCGCATCCTTTGATGTTTCCTCAAGGAAACTGCCGAAATCAATTTCGGTAAGCACGTCTTCATCCGTGATAAAACTTAAGTTTTCGTTTCTGTTTTCGTTATTTTTATCCATCTGTCAATCCTCCGAAATCAGTTGGCGCTGGGCACCCAGGCCTCTGTGTTCTTATAGGGATTCGCCATACCGCGGCTGTTATACCACACCTGCGGTCTGCGGTAATCAGGGTTGTCCTTCACAAGTGATGCGTCAATGGCTTCACTTTCGTCCTCGTGCAGAAGTCTGCCCACAACAACAAGGCGCGTGTCAACACTTGCACCGTAATCATAGATGCAGGTTGAAAGAGTAATCACCTTATCGGTCGGTTCAAGCGAAACACCCGTTTCATAAAGCATTCTCTGCTTAACCTGCTCGATATAGCCAACCATATTGTTATCGCTCATATCGGGGTAAATGTAGTTGAACATATAGCCGTTATCGTCTGCTCTCTGTGTGGTTGAAAGGAAAACGGCACAGATTTTATAGGTGTATTCACCGTTAAGCGTCTGATATCTGATAATCGGGTTTTCAATGAAATGGTGCATATCCCTGTAATCATAGAGCGAACGGAAAGCCTGTTTGGGGATGCCGCTTGCTCTGCCCGTTGTGTGGCCGTGGATAACCATATTCTTTGAAACGTCATCTGTGTTTGAGCAACGGTAATCAAGATAAAGGTTGCCGTAGTTTGTGCCTGTGGTTTCCGTTGTGTATCTCTCATAAAAATCATACGTGAGATAATGGCTGTTATCTTTTGCCTGAAGGATGGCGGTATCAACCTCCGTGCCGGGGATTGTGAGCCAGCCAACAAGATTGTTGTTTATCGCATACGCCTGCCTGAGGTCTTCGGATATAACTCTGTCAGACGGAAAAGCCGTTTCTTTATAGCTGTTTGATTTAACCGCATCAAGCTGCTTTGCAAGAGGGTCAAATTCAACCTCGCCCTGAATCGTATAACGCGCGGCAGGTGTGGGAGACGCCGCACCGCCTGCAACTGCAATCGAGCCGAAAACAAGTGTTAACGCCGTAACCGCAGAGCAAACTGAAATCAGAATCTTTTTGTTCATTTAATCAAACCTTCCTTCTTTTCAATATAACGCCTTACCAGATTGAGGGCGCGTGAGGAATTGACGTAACGGTTATATTCTCTGTTATTTTTCCCCGTTTCAATTTTTTCGCAGATTTGTGCACCCGGCGCATCAAGAGCTATATAGCACAGACCGACGGGTTTATCAGTGCCGTCACTGCCCGGGCCTGCAATACCCGTAACGGATATGCCTATATCCGCACCTGAAACACGGCGGATTCCCTCTGCCATTTCTCTTGCTGTTTCTTCGCTCACTGCACCGTGAGCAAGCAAGGTTTCGTGTTTTACACCAAGCACTTTTTCTTTAACGTCGTTTGAATAGGTTATTGCACCGTATTCAAACACCGAGCTTGCACCCGCAATGTCTGTTATTCTTTTCGGAATATAGCCAGCAGTGCAGCTTTCAGCCGTTGCAAGAGTGAGCTTGTATTCTTTAAGAAGCTCAACAACTCTCTCTTCAATGCTTTGGCTGTCTATGCCGTAAACAAACTCACCGAGCCTGTTTCTTATTTCTTCAATTACGGGAGCCAGAAGTGCTTCCGCTTCTGCCTGAGTTGCCGCCTTTGCCGTTACTCTGAGCAACGCCTCGCCTTTTTTTGCATACGGTGCAACCGTCGGGTTTTCACCTGCCAGCAAATCGTCAACAAGCTCTGCCATTGCACTTTCGCCGATACACATTGTTCTGACCGTGTGTGAAACAATAACACCGTCAGAATATTCTGCAAGAAACGGCACAACGCATTCGTGATACATCGGAGCCATTTCATAGGGAGGGCCGGGCAAAATAACAACACATTTGCCGTTTTTCTTCAACCCCAGACCCGGTGCGGTGCCGTTATTGTTTTCAAACACCGTGCCGCCAACAGGCACGTAAGCCTGTCTGAGGTTGTTTTCAGGCATCTGAATTCCTCTTGATTCAAAATAATTGCGTATCCCTTCCGCTATGCGTTCATCCTGCACAAGCTCAAAACCCATAACATCACAGCAAACGTCTCTTGTGATATCGTCAGCCGTGGGGCCGAGACCGCCCGTTGCAATAACGATATCGCTTCTTTCAAGCGCTGTTGTGAGCGCGGCGGCGAGCCTTTGTGCATTATCGCCGACTGTTGTGTGGCGCAAAACCGAGATGCCGATTTTTGCAAGCTCAACCGAAAGATATTTTGAATTTGTGTTTAAAATATCGCCAAGCAGAATTTCCGTGCCGACAGATAAAATTTCGCAAACCGCCAAATCAGGCAACTCCTTACTGTCAATTTATGTTAATCAATATCCGCTGATGAGAACAAATCTTGCGTTTTCAGCGGCTTCCTCAACAAGCTTGTCTACCTCAAGTGCTTTCTCGCACTCTTCAACGTATTCAACGGTGGGTCTTGTTCTGGGGTGTTTGGGTGTGAAGACCGTGCAGCAATCCTCATAAGGAAGAATTGAAATGTCAAAAGTTTCAATTTTTCTTGAAATTGCAACAACCTCGTCTTTATCCATACCGATAAGCGGTCTGAAAACGGGAATTTCGCAAACAGCATCGGTGCAAGCTATAGCCTGCATTGTCTGGCTTGCAACCTGACCCACACTTTCGCCCGTGATAAGAGCGCCTGCGTGCTCCTTTGCAGCAATCTTCTGCGCAACCCTCATCATCATACGGCGCATAATAACCGTAAAAATTTCTTCGGGGCAATTATCTTTGATAAGCTCCTGCGTTTTGGTAAAAGGAACAACAAAAAGAGCAATTCTGCCCGAATATTTGCTGACCTGCTTGAGGAGCGAATGCACTTTCTGCTCAGCTCTTTCGCTCGTGTAAGGGGGTGATGCAAAATGGACAGCTATAAGCTCAAGACCTCTCTTTGCCATCATATATCCTGCAACAGGGCTGTCAATGCCGCCCGAGATGAGCAGCGCCGCTCTGCCTGCAGAGCCCGTGGGCATACCGCCGGCACCCTTTATCTGTTTGCCGTGAATATAAGCCTTTGAATCTCTGACCTCAACGGTAACAACGATATCGGGGTTGTGAACGTCAACCTCAAGGTGAGGAAATTTGCGAAGAAGATATCCGCCTGTTTCTCTGCAGATTTCAGGAGACGTGAGAGGGAATTTTTTATCTGAGCGCTTTGCTTCAACCTTGAAGCTTCTGACGGTCAGAAGCTGGGGAGCCAGGTATTCTTCTGCGCTCTTGAGAATGGTATCCATATCCTTTTCAACTGCAGCAGCTCTTGAAAAACCTGCAATGCCGAAGATTTTGCCGATTCTTGCAACTGCTTCGTCAAAATCAACGTTATCGTCTTCAGGCTCTGCAACAATCGTTGACTGTGCAACGGTGAATTTAAACTTGCCTGCGCCATCAAGTCTGCGGCGCATATTTTTAACAAGCATATCTTCAAAAGTTCGTCTGTTAAGACCTTTGAGAGCAAGCTCTCCATTTTTAATAAGAATAATTTCTTTCATTTTTTACTCCGAATTATGATTTATTTTGCAGCTCTGATAACTCTTTTTGCCTCTGCAATGCCGAGAATCAGGGCATCGATTTCCTGAATTGTGGTAAACCTTGAAAAGCTTATCCTGAGAGGACTGTCAAGGCGTTTGGCATCAAGCCCCATTTGTGTGAGCACGTGGCTCTTTTTGCCCTTTGAGCAGGCAGAGCCTGCAGAAACACAGATTCCTCTGTCTGAAAGGAAGTTGAGCATAGGCTCTGATTTGATGCCGAGAACAGAAATATTTGTAACGTATGGCAACGCATCAGGCGGAGAGTTAATAACAACGTCACCGATTTCGCCAAGCTTTGAAACCATATAGTCACGCATTGCGCAGATATGCTCAAGCTGTTTTTTCGGGTCAGGCAAAGCTCTTGCCGCCGCGGCAAAGCCTGCAATTGCAGGCATAGGCTCCGTGCCGGGTCTTACCTTGTTTTCCTGCGAGCCGCCAAAACAGCGAGCATTGCTTTTAATGCCTTTTTTCACGT
>JAZNDY010000286.1:0-1778 GCA_045588295.1 Acutalibacteraceae bacterium | reverse complement strand
ATGAACAAGAACCTGCTTGTCGGTATTAACTGCGATGAATTCAGCGCCGAGAACGCCGTTGGTAATCATGCGGTTAACTGCGTTTCCGCCGCCGCCGCCAACGCCGATAACTTTAATCTGCACTGCGCTTTCAAAATCATTTTCGATTGCAAATGCCATTTGGTTAACCCCCTAAGGATTTATTTTCCTGAATTTTTTCGTAATTAAACAGATTAATACTATCACATAATTGTTAAAAATACAAGAACATTTTTAAAAATTCTCGTTAAAACAAAGAGTTTTTTTGCATTTCGGCATTATAACCCGTTAAACAAGATTTTGCTCAAGCTCTTTTATTACATTTGCCGCTCCAAATGCCGTGTTTTTGAGTGCTCCGCTTTCAAAAGGCGATGTAAGGCCGGCGTTTTTGATAAGCTCAGGCAAAGAAACACCGCCTGTTGCTTTAAGGAAAGCCACGTATTTTTCAAGCGCACCGTCAAAATCTGCCCTCGAAAGACAAAGGAAGCCGAGAGCAACGCACTGAGCAAGGCAATAATCAATATAATAAAACGGACTTTCATAAATGTGCATCTGATATTGCCACCTTGTGCCCTGCTCAAGATAAGGAATACCGTCAAAGGAAAGATAGGGTCTGTATTTCTCTTCAAGCTTTCTGTATTCTGCTTTTCTTTCTTCGGGTGTAAGGTCAGGATTTTCATAAACCACGTGCTGAAATTCATCAACAATAACACCGTAAGGGATAAAGGAGAGAGCATCAACCGTATGCTTATATTTATATTTTTCTGCAGCGGTGCCAAAGAAGTCAGCCATCCAACCGTGGCAAAGGAATTCCATACTCATTGAATGGCACTCGTGGGTTTCCATACCCGTGGGATAATCAGGCTCGGCAAACTTAAACATATAATCTGCCGCCAGAGCGTGACCGAATTCGTGAGTGATAACGTCAATATCGCCGCTTGTGCCGTTAAAGTTTGCAAGAATGAAGGGCTGCTTATACTTAACAAAGGTTGTGCAGTAGCCACCGCCGAATTTGCCGTCACGCGCCTCAACGTCAAAAGCCTCGGCATCAAGCATTCTCTGCATAAAATCGCCGATTTCAGGCTTCATTGCATTATACATTTTGAGTGCATTTGCAAATATTTCTTCTGTTCCGATAACAGGTCTGGGCATTTCGCCCGTAACGCTGATTGCATCGTCGTAATACATAATTTTATCAAGACCAAGGCGGTTTCTGATACGCTCTTTAAGCTCAGCAACAACAGGAACAAGGTCGGTTTTGACGCTTTCACGGAATGCGGCAACCATTTTTTCGTCATAGTCCACCCTGCCCATTCTGTAATATCCGAGTTCAACAAAGTTTTTATAACCGAGTTTGCGTGCAATACGGGTACGTATTTTAACAAGACCGTCAAAGATTTCATCAAAGGTTGCGGCATTTTCTTGCATTGTTTTGCCGATAGCTTCCGCGGCTTTTCTGCGCACTTCGCGGCTGTCGGCCTCAAGCTTACCTCTCAAAACCGAGAGAGGCATCTTCTGCCCGTCAAAATCAAAAGCAAGCTCACCCATAAACTTTGAATAACGCGTTACAAGTGCGTTTTCAGCCTGCAGGTCTTCTATAATCTCAGGCGAAAAGGTTTTGAGCGACATTTCAAAGCTCCTGAAAACTCTGGGATTTATGAGCTTTTCGGCTTCGCATCTGTAGGGTGATTCAAGCATCGCCTTTTTGTATTCATTCTCAATCTCGGAGAAAAGCGGCATTGCATTATCGTAATAATCCA
>JAZNDY010000285.1:0-4202 GCA_045588295.1 Acutalibacteraceae bacterium | reverse complement strand
CGAACCCCGGACCGACCGGTTATGAGCCGGTTGCTCTAACCAACTGAGCTAATGGCCCTTATTGCGTTCGCAACGTTTAATATGATACCAAAAAGATTTTGATTTGTCAATAATTAATTTAAAAATTTTAATTTTAATTTTCAATCGAAATAACAACAAAGAATTTGTTAAACATTATCAAGGAAAAATTGAGAAAAACGGCCTGCAGACTAAAAATCTGCAGGCCGCAACCGATCAAAGGATTTCAGCAAAAATGCCTAATAAACTTACAAACAAAGCAGATATAAATTCAAACGGATTATCAGCCTTGCTTACATCGGCATCAAACCCAAAGCCTATACTTGCCTTTGATGAAGTAAAGCGGATATGGTCAAGCGAGATATCGGCATTTATATCTGATGAGAAAAGAAATTCAATATTTTTAACGTTTGAAAGCGCACGGTTTGAAACGGATATTCCGCACTCGTTTCCGAATAAATAAAGTTTATTTAAATCAAATGTTACGGAATGCCATTCTCCGTCTGCAGAAATGACATAATCAATATCATTTTCGCCATTAACGGACGGTGAATACCACATCAAGGAGTTTCTCTGAAAGCGAATCCCGCTTAACACAACATCTTTCTTGCCGTTGTTTTTTATTTTCATAGTGAGAGTTCCGTAATTACTGTAATCGGTTTCGGAATCTGCGAAAGATTTGCTTGAAATCCCGTTTTTAAATGATATAAGCGGATTTGCGGAAAAACTTCCGCCATTTGACAAAATCGTCAATCCGAGGTTACCGCTGAATGCACTTTCGGATGTATAGCTCAGTTCTGCATTTTCACCTTTCCACAAAGGATAGAATGCGCTGTACTCATCATTATGGGTACGCCAAACCTTGTCTGATTCATTGTCTGCCCACGGTTTTTCAATCCAGAATTTAGTTGAATAATCGGGATTGGTAATAAACGGCGAGGCAGGCAACGCAAGATTTCCGTTTTCGGTTGCATAAAGATTTGAGGACATATTGCTGACTGAAAATGCATAGCTTGCGGATTTGGGTTCAGTAACATCTTCGTTGAAAATTTTAACTGTATTATTCGATACGACTTCCGCATCGGCTTTTACATAAATGCCGTCATCTCCGCAAACAGCAAAGCCTTCTTCCGATTCACCGTTAATCTTAAGTCCGTCACCGACATTATTTAACGTTACATATATCGCACCGTCTTTTATTTCCGAAGCCGTAATTGCAGGTGCGGAATAAGAATCACGTTTTCCGTAAACAAGTCCGTCGGCAGCAAAAGCCATTCGCTCACCTATTTCTTTTTTATGCTCCGGATGAATGGAGCCTACTCCCGGAATAAAAGTAAGCGGAATATCGTATATGGGAACAACAGCTCTTGAAGAAGCTTCTTTCTGCTGTATTTCAGTAAAGTCAACATTGCGTTCGGGAAGGCAAAAGCCGCTTTCGTCATAGAAATATGCTGCCAGCTGGCTATAAACTATCGGGAGCAAGCCGTTTTGATAATTAAAAAGCTTTGTATATGAAGTTTGCATAAGATTAAATGCATTTTCATACTCTTCGCCCGACCACCCGATATCACTTTCACCCTGATACCAAATCATACCCGAGAGCTTGAAATGTCTGACAGGATTTATTCGGAGATTATAGTTACCTGTCATATCGACATAAACATTAATTTCATCGTCTTTCCAATCGGATTTTTCTATATATCTGTTATTATTTATAAAATCATTTCTAACGCTATCACAGCCATCAACAGCATCTCGCGAAAGCCAGGAGGCAATCGAAGATCCGCCAAGCGAGAGATTAAGGATACCCACAGGCATATCAAGGGATTCCTGCATTTTTGCGGCAAAGAAATATGCAACCGCACTCATACCGTAAATTTCGGAACTCTCCCCCGTTATCCACCTTGCATCAATAATATCATTCTGTGGCTCATAAGGAACAAGCTCATTTGAACCGTTATATTCGGGATAGGCGGGAATAATCAGAGTTCTGATCCACGGACTGAGTTTTTCTGATTTATTCATCATTTCCGAGCCGTATTTTTCCTGTCCGAGCGGATACTGCATATTGCTCTGTCCGCTTGAAAGCCAGAGTTCACCGAAAACAACATTTTCAAGTTTTTTGAATTCAGTTCCGTTTTCTTTAAGCAAAACCGTATATGTATCGTATCCGCCTGCAGGAGCATTAAAAGAAACACAGAATGTTCCGTCATCGCCAACAAAGGATCTTCCGCTTGAAACAACAGAATCCCCAAGCAGAAGCTCAACCGTAATCTCCGCGCCCTGCTCTCCCGTTCCTGCAATGATTGCTTCTTCATTTTGCTTAAACAGCATATTATCGGAATAAATCGAATACACCCTTGCAGTGGTATTATCTGCATATGCAAAAGTAACACACGAAGCGGTTATAAGTGCTGCGAGTAAAACGGAGATAATTCTTTTAAGCATTTTGCATACCTCCGAAAATGGAGCATTTGAGAGCGCAACCTGTTGGGGTTGCGGCACAGCCGCCGAGTGCAGTTTCACGCAGCTCCATCGGGAGTTTCTTGCCCACGCGGTACATTGCATCGGTCATTTCATTGAAAGGAATTGCGGATTTAATACCTGCGAGTGCCATTTCTGCGCTTGTCAGAGCGTTTGACGCACCTGCGGCATTTCTGCTCTGGCAAGGCGCTTCAACAAGACCCGCTATCGGGTCGCATACAAGACCGAGCATATTACCGATTGCGATTGAAGCGGCTTCAAAGCACTGTTCGGGAGTGCCGTCCATAAGCTCAACAGCAGCAGCTGCTGCCATTGCCGCCGCTGAACCGATTTCTGCCTGACAGCCTGCTTCTGCGCCCGAAACAGATGCGTTTTTCATAAGAATTGAGCCAACTGCGCCTGCAGTAAAAAGAGCTTCGCAAAGCTTTTCATCGGGAATTTCAAATTCTTCTGCAAGGGCAAAAAGAACAGCCGGCACAACGCCTGCCGAGCCTGCCGTTGGTGCTGCAACAATAACACCCATTGAAGCATTGACCTCAAGAACTGCCTGTGAATAAATCAGCGCTTTTGTGAGCACATTGCCGCAGATTGATTTGCCCGAAACCCGTCTTGCTTCAAGCTTCTGAGCTTCGCCGCCTATCATTCCGCCCATTGATTTGACAGCATTTTCAAGCGGTGCGTGAGCAGATTCTTTCATAATAGTAAGTGATTTTTTCATTTTTGCATCAACTTCATCTGCATCACATTCGCCATAGATAATCTCACGAAGGCGCATAACCTCTGATATTTTTTTATTCTCTTTTTCGCAGAGCAAAATAAGCTCCTGCGCTGTATTGAAATCCATTGTTTATCTCCTTATCAGCATCGTATCCTTAACAAAGGGATTTTTCTCGATTTCTTCAACAATTTCTTTTGTTATCTCCTCATCCGATTCAATAATCATATAAGCAATGCCGCCCTTTGCTTCTCTGTAAACACGCAAGAATGCAATGTTAACATGATTCTTGCCGAGAACCGAAGTTATCTTTGAGATAACGCCGGGGTGGTCTTTATGCTCAACAATAAGTGAATGGTATTCGCCTGTAAAAAGCACTTTAACCCCGTCAATTCTTGTGAGCCTTACCTTACCGCCGCCGATTGATTCACCTCTGACGGTGAGCTTTCTGCCCGTTACGTCTTCAATTTCAATATCTACAGTATTGGGGTGCACCTCTGTTTCAACGGTATTAGCCGTAAAAGAAAAGTCTATCCCCTCTTTTTCTGCAATTTCAAATGAATCGCGAATGCGGATATCATCCGTTTCAAAACCCATCATACCGCCGAGAAGTGCTCTGTCTGTGCCGTGACCTCGGTATGTTTGCGCAAAAGAACCGTAAAGTGTAAAATGAACGCTTTTAATTTTTTTATGCAACATCTTCCAGGCAAGGCGTGCAATGGAAGCCGCACCTGCGGTGTGTGAGCTTGAGGGACCGACCATATTGGGGCCTATAACTTCAAAAACACTTATAAATGCCATGGTGTTTCTCCTGAAATTTTATGATATTTGAATTATATTGCTTTTAACATCCAATGTCAATAATAATAAAACCTTTATGTTAAAACAAAAAAACTGCAAGTCAGGACCACCAGCTAAGCTGGTGGCTTGATTAAGCCCTAAAAGGGCATTATACGGACGAAACCCCTTAAGGGGTGCTGAAAGG
>JAZNDY010000284.1:0-2834 GCA_045588295.1 Acutalibacteraceae bacterium | reverse complement strand
AAGCCCGACATCACGCTCTCAATTGTAAAAAACGCAAAGCTTGACGATGCGCTCACAAAGCTTTACTATAACGAAAGCGTTTTCAGAATGACTGAGAGTTCAAACGACTTCAAAGAAATCAAACAGACAGGCGTTGAAGTGTTAGGCAAGGTTGATAATTACCTTGTGGCTGAGGTTTTGTCACTTGCAGCCAAAAGCCTGAATGCAATTGACGAAAAGTTCATTCTTTCAGTTTCTCATATGGCTTTTATCCCCTCTTTGCTTGCTGATATGAAAATCGGTGAAAACGCAAAGAAAGAAATCATCACCTGCATCAAGGGCAAAAATTCGCACGATCTTAAAAATGTTTGTGAAAGATGCGGCGCTGATACCGCAAAAACTGAGCTTCTTATCAAGCTCGCAGGTATCAACGGTAAACTTACGCAGACATTGCCTGAACTTTGTTCGCTTGCAACAAACGAAACAATGAAGAAAGCCTGTGCAGAGCTTGAATTCATTTCATCAGCTTTAGCTAAAAGCGATGTTGCAGACAAACTTTACATTGATCTGTCCGTGCTTAACAACACAGAATATTATAACGGCATCATCTTCCAGGGTTACGTTGAAAAAGCTCCCAACGCCGTGCTTTCAGGCGGCAGATACGATAACCTTGCCGCAAAACTGCGTGACGATACACAGGCTATCGGCTTTGCAGTTTATCTTGATAACCTTAATCTTTACTACAGAAAAGAACGCGATTTTGACAGCGACATCCTTATTCTTTTTGACTCTGCAAGTAACAGCGAAAATCTCCTTTCCGTTGCACAGAGCTTTATTGATAAGGGATTCACGGTCAGAGTTGAACATAAAATCCCCGAAGGATTCAAATCAAAAACAGTTTACAGCTATGAAAACGGAGCTCTCAAGGAGGTAGAATCATGCTGAATATAGCTTTGCCTAAAGGCAGACTCGGTGACAAAGTTTATGAGCTTTTTGCCTCAATCGGTTATGACTGCAGCGAAATCTACAGCGATAACAGAAAGCTCGTTTTTGAAAACAAAGAAAACGGCGTACGCTATCTTCTTGTCAAGCCCTCTGACGTTGCAATTTATATTGCTCACGGTGCGGCTGATATCGGTGTTGTCGGCAAAGATATCCTTGAAGAAGGTAACTTTGATATCTATGAGCTTCTTGACCTTAATCTCGGCAAATGCAATATGTGCGTTGCCGCCCCCAACGATTACGTTGAAGATTTTGACAGACCTCTGCGTGTTGCAACAAAGTTTGTGAACATTGCAAAAAATTATTATATCTCACTCAACCGTGAAATTGAAATTATAAAGCTTAACGGTTCAATTGAAATCGCCCCCATTCTCGGTTTATCAGACGTTATTGTTGATATTGTTGAATCGGGCAAGACTTTGCAGGAAAATAACCTCAGAGTTTATGAAAAGATTATGCCCATCAGCGCAAGACTCATTGCCAACAAATCATCTTATAAATTTAAAAATGAAGACATTGATAACCTTATGGAAAAACTTAAGAAGGTGCTTGCAGAATGATTAAAATTATTAACATAGAAAATGCGGCTAAAGAAGATATCCTTACCCGCGATATAAAGCTCGAAAGCGGCGTTGAGGCAATCGTTGCCGATATCATCAAAAACGTCAAAGAAAACGGTGATGCCGCTCTTAAAGAATATTCACTCAAATTTGATAAGGCTGAAATTGAAAATCTGCGTGTTACCGCTGAAGAAATTGATGCCGCTTATCAGAGTGAGGACCCTGCTCTTATTGAAACTCTTGAAAAAGCAAAGAAAAACATCTGGAATTTCCACGAAAAACAGCTGCGCAAGGGTTTCGAAATCAACAATGGTGACGGCACAATTTCGGGTCAGAAAATCACTCCGATTGAAAAGGTCGGCATCTATGTGCCGGGAGGTACTGCAAGTTATCCCTCAACAGTTCTGATGAACGCTATCCCTGCCAAAATTGCAGGTGTAAGCGAAATCATTATGGTTACTCCCCCTGATAAAAACGGCAACATTCCTTCTGCAATCCTTTGCGCCGCAAAGATTGCAGGCGTTGATACAATCATTAAAACTGGCGGTGCGCAAGCTGTTGCCGCTCTTGCTTACGGCACAGAGAGTGTTCCCAAAGCTGACAAGGTTGTCGGCCCCGGCAACGTTTTTGTTGCAACTGCCAAAAGAATGCTCTACGGTCTTGTTGACATTGATATGATTGCAGGCCCGAGCGAAATCCTTGTTCTTGCAGACGGCACCTGCAACCCTGCTTTTGTTGCGGCTGACCTTCTTTCACAGGCAGAACACGACAGGCTCGCAAGCGCAGTTCTTGTTACTGACAGCGAAGAACTTGCCTATGCGGTCAGAGACGAAATCGAAGCCCAGCTTAAGACTCTCCCCCGTGAAGAAATCGCAAGAGCATCAATTGACACAAACGGCAAAATCATCATCGCCAAAGACCTTGAACAGGGTGTTGAAATTGCAAACGAAATTGCTCCCGAGCACCTTGAGGTATGCGTTGACGAGCCATTCAAATATCTTGATAAAATCAAAAACGCAGGTTCAATTTTCCTTGGCAAAAATACACCTGAAGCACTTGGTGATTACCTTGCAGGCACAAACCACACTCTTCCCACCTCGGGCACAGCAAGATTTTCTTCACCGCTTTCGGTTGACGATTACGTCAAGAAATCTCAGTATATCTATTACACCGAAGAAGCTCTTGGTGAAGTTAAGGATAACATTGTTCTTTTTGCAAACCGCGAAGGCTTGCAGGCTCACGGCAGAAGCGCCGCAATAAGATTTGAGAAATGAGGATATGCCATGAGCAGAT
>JAZNDY010000283.1:0-2052 GCA_045588295.1 Acutalibacteraceae bacterium | reverse complement strand
GGAGCTATCTCAACATTTATGACGAAGAAAACGACAGCTCCGACGGCGTTGACATAATAACGAGCGAAGAAAAAATCAACGCAACCTGGCAGGATGCGCTTGAATATGAGAGTTCATACCAGGTCGGATATATGCGCAATTTCCTCGAAAGCACCGCGTGGTATAATCTTATTCCGAGGTTTGACAACAAGGCATATTTTGTTCCTGCCACTAACGTTTACTACGCTTATGCAGGCAACGAAGATAATACCGAAATCGTTATCTATTTCTATTCATTCACTGACGAAACCGTTGCACAGAATGCAAACACCAAATTCTACGGCGGAATAAAAACGGGTACAATCGGAAGCCTTATTCCGAACGGAAGTTATACTTATCAATGGTTTGATCCAATCAGCGGCGAATACTCCGAAGAATACGAATTCACCGCCACAAGATTCGGCACATATTATATAGGCGACAGACCGCAGGCAACCGATATGGTTCTGCACATTAAAGCCCTGAACAAATAAACGTATAAATACCCAACTATAACCCTAATCTGAAATAAATTATTACAGGAGGACAAATATGAGCCTGAGTATGTTGCATTGTGAAGGAGAAAAAATCATAAACGCTGAGGGAAAACAAGTGTTTTTGCGCGGAACAAACCTTGGCGGTTGGTTACTTGATGAATTATGGATGGGATTTTTTAAAGGCGGAGAAGCTCAATGGGACATTTTAACCGCCCTTGAAAGCCGTTTCGGTAAAGAGGAAGCTGAACGGCTTATAAAAATCCGCGAGGATAATTACATCACCGAATATGACCTTGATTATATTCAGTCGCTCGGCTTCACCTGCGTGCGTGTGCCGTTTTGGTACCGCAATTTTCAGTCTGACGATTCAGGAACGTGGAAACGCAAGGAAAACGGAGAAATCGATTTTTCACGCCTTGACTGGGTTGTTGACGAATGCGGCAAAAGAGGAATGTATGTAATTCTTGATATGCACGGCGTTCCCGGTTATCAAAGCATTGCACACCACAGTTGCCGTGTAAACCATTGCAAACTTTATGACGAAACCGAAGAAGGTGCCCGTTTCCGTTCACTCGCCTGTGAATTATGGAGTGAAATCGCCCTCCATTTTGCAGGCAACGCAACAGTTGCCGCCTATGACCTGATGAACGAACCGATGTGTGATTATGAGGACGAAGAAAAAGTCAACAGCAAATATCACGACGTTTATTCTATGCTCTATGATGCAGTCAGAGCAAAAGACCCCGATCACATCATAACTCTTGAAGCTATCTGGACACCGGATGACATTCCTCACCCGTCAGAACGCGGATGGGAAAACGTTATATATCAGTATCACCTTTATGACGATTCTAACGAAAGCTTTGAAGAAGTAACCTTGCACAACGCAAGCAAAAAATTCAACGTACCCATCCTTGCAGGTGAGTTTTCTCCCTGCCGCGGAACGGCTGACTGGGAATATATCCTGAAGCTTTTCAACAAATGTTCATACAATTGGCAAACCTGGACATACAAAGGACATTGCCCCAAAGGCGAAACAAGCCAATGGTTTATGATGGGTTCAGATGACCCTGATAACATTGTTGATATAAACAACGATTCCGCAGCTGAAATTGAGCGCAAATGGTCATCTGTAAGAACAGAAAAATGCTGCAAACCGATGAATAACCACGCATTGCTTTCTGAATACGCAAAAGCGTGACGTTTGTTTTAAGGAGAAACTTAATGAAAAGGTATTTTAAACATAACCCTGCAGTTTTTGCAGCAGATAAATATTATCAGATTATGATGCCTTGCGAAAAAGCCTGCCTTTTCTTTGTTAAAGTCGGCAACAAATATTATTATGATGAATCCAACGGCATTCTGTGTTCAAAAAGCAAAATACACAAGGTCAAAGTGCCTGCATACGAACTTGATAACGCCAAAGAATACACAGTCTGCATCCGTCCGATTATAATAAGAAAAGCTTATTTTTCAAAAACAAAACCCGTGCTGCAAAAAACATTTAGATTTTATCCGATACCCGAAAACAACATCA
>JAZNDY010000282.1:0-3117 GCA_045588295.1 Acutalibacteraceae bacterium | reverse complement strand
GCAAGCGCAGTTGTAACAGCCTGAAACGGGCTGACACTTTGTTTATCTCTGCAGTGCAAATTTTTATTAAACAGCAAGCCGACAGTGTTTTTTAAAACGTATTTAAACTTGGTAAACTGAAAAAATCTTGTTCTGCTTGACAAGAATAATCCTGCTGAAATAATAAGAATTATCATCGCCGGACTTAACACGTTATCATATGCAAATTCAAACGCTTTGTTTAAAGCATTTATCACCTGTTCCATTGGCAACACCCCCACATATTAACAGAAATGCGTTACGATTCTAACACAAATGCGATTCAGGTCAATACAGATATTAAAAAATATATAATTACATTTTAATCATTCAAAAAAGCGGCGCCTTGATTACCGTTAAACCGATGTTCACTCTGAAGCAATACTATATTTGGGTTGATAAATATAATAATTTGTGGTATAATTATTATTTAATTAACACATTGAAACCGCAATCGTTTCGGAACGGAAGTGTAAACAATCAAATGGCATCTCCTAAAGTTTCAAATAAATCAGATTTTTCTGTCGGCCCCGTGTGGAAACGTATTGTTGCGCAGGCAATTCCGCTGACTGTTGCTCAGCTGGTTCAATTATTGTATAACGTTGTTGACCGCATCTATCTGGGACATATGGGTAACGGTGACAGTATGCCTTTAACTGGAGTCGGGCTGACTTTTCCCGTTGTTACGCTGATAATGGCGTTCACCGCACTTTTGGGGTTGGGCGGCGTTCCGCTGTTTGCCATCAAACGAGGTGCAAAAGACGACCGGACCGCAAGCAGAATTATGGGCAACTCCTTTGCTCTGATTCTTTGCAGTTCATTGATTCTTACTCTGGCAGGCTATGCTTTTGCCAAACCGATTCTCTTCGCTTTCGGTGCAGGAAACGATTCATACGTTTATGCCAAAGAATACCTTGATATATACTTAATCGGCACCGTGTTTTCAATGATTGCAACGGGTATGAACGGCTATATCAACGCCCAGGGATTCCCCAGAATCGGTATGTGTTCAGTTGCTATAGGTGCAATATGCAACATCATACTGGACCCTGTATTTATTTTTGGGTTTAATATGGGTGTCAGGGGCGCGGCGCTCGCAACAGTTATCAGCCAGGCAGCATCGGCAACGTGGGTGTTAAAATTTCTCTCAAGCCGTAAAGTTCCCGTTCCGTTAAACCGCAAACACATAAGAATCCGCAAAGATATCACAAAAGATATTTGCAAACTCGGACTTTCAAACTTTATTATGCAAGGCACCAACTGCCTTGTTCAGGGTGTATGCAACAAAACGCTTCAAACCTTTGGCGGTGATTTATACGTCGGTATTATGACGGTAACAAACTCTGTGCGTGAAATTTTCACTCTGCCCGTTATGGGCATTGTCAGCGGTGCACAGCCCGTTATCAGCTATAATTACGGCGCAAAAGAATTTGAAAGAGTTCGTTCAGGCATACGTTTCAACACCGTTATAGGTACGGGTTATACGTTGGCGGCCTGGCTTTTGGTTATTATATTCCCGAAATTCTGGTTTGGTATTTTTTCTGATGACGTTAATATGCTTGCTCCAGGAACGCAAGCTATGAAGATATACTTTTTTGGCTTTATTTTTATGGCGTTGCAGTTTGCGGGGCAATCAGTTTTTCAGGCAGTGGGAGATGCAAAGCACGCTGTGTTTTTCTCTTTGCTGCGCAAAGCAATCATTGTTGTTCCGCTCACGCTTTTGTTGCCGCGGTTGGGTCTGGGAGTTTCGGGCGTGTTTATAGCAGAACCGATTTCCAACGTTATTGGCGGAACAGCTTCATACCTTACAATGAGAATGACCGTATACAAAAAGATGAAACAGTCTTAGAAAATTATTAATAATTCCTCCAACCAAAAGGGAGATGATGAAATGTTTTCGCGCTTAATCGCTTTGCTGTTGAGTATATTTTCTGTTTTTTCTGTTCCGTTTTCGCAGTTAAATGAAAAAACACAACTCAAAAACGAGCTTGCAAAAGGCAACTATGAAAGCCCTTATATTGCACGCCCTCTTGACGGAATAACCGTAAACGGTGTGCAGATTCAGGAATATACTGTTGTTTCGCCAAACGGTGAGCTTTATTCAAACGCTGAACAAACTCTTCGCCGCGAACTTTATAGGGCTTGCGGCAAAAGTATTTCCGTTGCAGAAAAAGAACAGAAAAAAGCTTTTATCATCAACGAATCGCTCAGCAACTCAGCAGACTTCACCCTTGAGGTAGAAAACGGCACGGTTTGCATCACAGGCAGTGCAGTTACGGGAATTTCAAGAGGCATAAAGGCTTTTGCGGATGAAGTTTTGCTCAAAGCACAGGGTGTTTATGATTTTAAAGACGGCTATGAATACAGCAAAACTTTTGCAGATTTTGTGACTTATGAAGAATTCGGTGCTGCAGGTGACGGCAAAACCGATGATTTTAACGCCATTGTTAAGGCTCACGGATATGCAAACCAAAACGGCTTAAGCGTTTTTGCAAACGAAACCGCAACTTATTACATTGGTGGCGCAAACAAGACCGCTTGCATAATGACTGACACCGATTGGTCAACAGCAAACTTTATTATTGACGACACACAGGTCGAAAACAGAAGCGCCTGGGTTTTTAATGTTGCTCCGTCACAAGCTTCAATCAATATAACAGAAAAGTTATCCTCTCTTAAATCCGACGCAACAAATATCGGCACACAGCTTGAGAGCAAAAGTCTTGTTGTGCTGACTGATTCAAACGTTAAACGCTATATCCGCAAAGGCGCAAATCAGAATTCAGGCAGCAACCAGGCAGACGTTATCCTTGTTGACGAAAACGGTAACATCTCGCCAGACACTCCCCTTATCTGGGATTTTAACACAGTAACTTCTGCCGTGGCTTATCCTGTTGACAGCAAAATTTTAACGGTTAAAGGCGGCAAATTCACAACCGTTGCAAACAACGCCGCTTCTGAATATAACTATTATGCAAGAGGCATCCAGGTCAGGCGTTCAAACACCGTTATTGACGGCATTTATCATATAATAACCAACGAAGGCAAAACCGGCGCACCGTATTCAGCTTTTATTAGCCTTTCCTGCTGTGCCGACGT
>JAZNDY010000281.1:0-9322 GCA_045588295.1 Acutalibacteraceae bacterium | reverse complement strand
ACCTCTTGTGAAGCCGTCAATGTTGATTACCGTTGTGTTTTCATCGTGCAGATCTTCCTGATGAGCTGCATTCTGAAGCAATTTCTGTGAATACTCTCTTGCGTTGAAATTGAAGTAATTATCATTAAACGCAAATTTAAGTCCGTCACCGTCAGCGTCAGTCACCTTAAGATATCTTACAGCGCATCTGTTACCTGAATCCTGAGGTCTGATATAAGGTTCGCGCATATCTTCAACTGTGGTGCTGTAAACGCCGACAATTGCCTGAGCGTAAAGGTCACAGAGGTTTTCGCAATCGCCCATACCGTAATATTCAACGTTTCTGTAGCATTCAGGCATTTCAAGTGTAAGACCGAATCTGGGCATATGAGCCGCAAGCTTTTTGCCTGTTACGGGTGTGAATTCTGCTGATACTTCTACTGTACCGTCAGCATATACTTCATATTCCACAGCTACTTCTGCAAGAATCTTCTTTGTTTTGTTACTCTTGAGTTTATAATTGACTTCAATTTCTGCCTTGCCTTTTTCAAGTTCAGCTTCAAAATCTGAACAAATGCAGGCATAATCATCATATCCTGATTTTATCCATTCGTCGCGATACTTTGTATCGTTATCAAGGTAAGCTCTGTAAATGTTGGGAATGAATCCTTTGGCAAAAGCAGGGGAAGCATTGACGGTTTCTTTGCCGTTAATAACATAACTTTCGATCATACCGCTTTTTGCATTAAACGTGATGTTACCGCCAAAGAAGTTAACGACAGTTTTTTCTTCATCACTTGCAAGTGAGAGTTTTTCTTTTGATTTTTCAGGTTTGAATTCATAATCTTCTTTAAGAGCGATTTGTTCAAAAGCTATTTCATCGTCACCGCTGTAATAATAGATGTTGAGATGGCAATCGCACTTTTCTTTGGGAAGCTTGAAATCAAAGGGTACAGCGAGGGTTGATTCAGCATCAATATCCATTACTGCTTCATCAACTGCAAGCAGGTTGTTGCCGTTTTTAACAACCTCCCAAACTGCAGTGATATATGAGGCGTTACGGAATCTGTTTGTGTTAAGGAAAACAAGATTGCCGTTTTCAAGAGCAGCTCGGATGGGTCTGTAAACGTTTTTCATCTGCTTAGCGCCTGTGTGAAGGCGTCTGTCCGGATACATCAGACCGTCAACGCAGAAGCAGCCGTCGTGGCGCCATTCGCCGTGGTCACCGCCGTATGTGAATTTAAGCTTGCCGTTGGGGTGATAATATGCGTGGTCACTCCATTCCCAGATGCAACCGCCCATAAGGTTGTCGTATTTATAGAAAATATCCCAATATTCTTCAAGACCGCCGGGGCCAACGCCCATTGCGTGCGCATATTCACAAAGGAAGAAGGGTTTGGGAGTATACTTTTTGCCTCTTGTATGCTTACCGCATTTTTCGCAATTGGCGTGGTCGGTATACATCTCTGAAACAACGTCATACGAATGTCTTTCATTTCTTACAACACCCTCATAATGAACGGGAATTTCAGGACATACTTCGTGAAGATATTCGTAACAAACGTCTTGGCAAGCATAACCGCCGGCTTCATTGCCGAGAGACCACATTATAATGCCTGCGCGGCTTCTGTCACGCAGATACATTCTCTTGACTCTGTCGAGATATCTGGGAGCCCAAGCAGGATCGTGGCTGATAAGATCGATGTTTTCATGAGGAGAACAGCCGCAACCGTGAGTTTCGATATCAGCCTCATCAACAACGTAGAGTCCGTACATATCGCAAAGCACAAGGAACTGAGCGTCAGGGGGATAGTGTGAGGTTCTGACAGCATTAACGTTAAGAGATTTCATAAGCTTGATATCTTTTTCAAGGTCAGCAATTGTCATAACGTAACCGGTTTTATAATGTGAATCGTGGTGATTAACACCTTTGACCTTGATTTTTTTGCCGTTAACGGTAAAAATATCTTTTTTGATTTTAACTGTTTTGAAGCCGATGTAATTACGGACAGTCATAACTTCGTTGCCGTCTTTATAAAGAGTGGCGAACGCTGTGTAAAGAGTGGGAATTTCCGCATTCCAGGCGATTACGTCAAGTTTTTTGAAATCAATGATGATTTTATTATCAGCAGGGATACATTTTTTGGCAACAAGCTTTTTCTTTGCATCATAAATTTCAACGGCAACGTTATAGCCTGCAGTTTCACCGCTTATTTCAAAATTAACGTCAAGATTCCAGCCTTTAGATGTTTCTGTTGTTCTGTAATAAACGTCATTGAGATATGTTAAAGGCATTTCATAAAGAAGAACGTCTCTGAAAATGCCGTTTTCGCGGAACATATCCTGACATTCAAGGAAAGTTGCGTTTGACCATTTATGAATAACAGCAAAAATTTCGTTTTTACCGTCAGTTACAAACTCAGTGATATCAAATTCAGCCGTGTTATGAGCGCCTTCACTGTATCCAACAAATTTACCGTTTACGTAAAGATCGATGCAAGGAATAACACCGAGGAAAGAAAGAATAAATTTTTTGCCGTTTACCTGAGCGTCAAAAAGCTTTCTGTAAATTGCAACAGGCTGCTCGTTGGGAACATAGGGAGGAGCATCGTCAAAAGGATAAGGACAGTTAATATAAGCAGGGCTGTCATATCCGATTCTCTGCCATGTGGAGGGGACTTTAATTTTATCAAAATCGATGCAATCTGTATCAATTTCATCAGGAAGGTTGGAATTGCTTGAATAATATTTGAAATCCCATTCGCCCGAAAGCAGTCTGACCATATCAGAACTGATTCTTTCCTTTTTGAAGGGTGTTTTCTTCAGTGCTTCTTTTGAAGAATAGGGGATAGCATAGCCTCTGCCTTCAAGTTTGTTGATTTCATAAACAGAGAAATCATTGAAATTGGTCTTATTAATGCCGTATTTCATAATTTTACTGCCTTTCTTTTAATAATTTTATCATAATTTTTGCTGCTTTATAGATGTCACCGCAACCAAGAGTGATAATAAGATCGCCGCTTTGTGCGTTATTAACCACATAATCCGCAACTTCATCAAAGGTGTTAAACCAGACGCTTCCCGGGATTTTTTCTGCGAGTTGTGAGGTGTAAATTCCATAAGTGTTAATCTCCCTTGAACCCATTATTTCTGTTAAGACACATTTATCGGGTATTTTAAGAACTTCAACGAAATCATCAAAGAGAATATGAGTTCTGGAATAAGTGAAAGGCTGATGAACCGCCCAGACGCGGTTATATCCCATATTCATTGCAGTTTTGAGGGTAACTTCAAGTTCTTTCGGGTGGTGCGCATAGTCATCTGCAACAGTTATACCGTTGATTTTATCAAGTATCTCAAAACGTCTGCCTGCGCCACGGAATCCTAAAATTCCGTTTGCACACTTTTCGAACGAAACACCAGAATACATAGCAGCTGCAATAACAGCCAGGGAATTATGAACGTTGTGAACACCGGGAACGGAAAGTTTGATTTTGCCGATATTGTTGCCTTTGACGATGAGGTCATATGAATAAAATTCGTTTTCATTTGTGATGTTGATCGCTCTGTAATCACATTTTTCATCAAGACCGAAAGTGACAAGAGGTTTGCCGCTATCTGCTGCCGCAGTTGAAGCAACTTCGACTGAATCGGCATCGTCTGCATTACAGATGATTGCTTTGGTAGCCATAGAAGCAAAACGAATAAACGATTTCTTAAGATTTTCAAAAGTCTTGAAATAATCAAGGTGGTCTTCGTCAACATTAAGGATAACTGCAACATCGGGAGACAGATCAAGGAAGGTATCAACAAATTCGCAAGCTTCGCAAACCATATGGTCACTGTGGCCCACAAGACCGTTTGAACCTGTAAGGGGAAGTTTTCCGCCGATAACAGCGGTAGGGTCAAAATCAGCTTCAATCAGCACCTGTGTGAGCATAGAGCAGGCGGTGGTTTTGCCGTGAGTGCCGCTGACACAGATTGTGTTAGGATAAATTCTTGTTACAGCTCCAAGCAGTTTGCTTCGCTCAAATGTTGGTATACCGGATTCCAATGCGGCAACAAGCTCAGGATTATCCTTTAAAAGTGCTGCGGTGTATACAATCATTTCGGCACCTTCTATGTTTTCAGCGCGCTGACCCATTGCAACGGGAATTCCCATCGAACGGATTCTTGCAAGAGTGTCGGTTTCGTTATTATCTGAACCGCTGAGAAGATAGCCTTCTTTATGAAGAATCTCGGCAAGCGGACACATACCGGAGCCACCGATGCCGATGAAATGGATTCGTTTGACTTGCTTGAGAAGTTTATCTATTTCAAACATTCATTTCTTCCTTTCAATTTCAATTGGATATATTATATTACATTTAAATAAAAAAATAAAGCATATTTTAAATTTTTATCAATTTTTTGCAGTAACAAGCTTAAAACAGCAACATAAAATATAGTATCACACCAACAGGAGGTGCTGACTTGAACAAAAACAATAAATTTGTTATTATCGGCGGCGATAACCGCCAAATATATATGGCTGATTATCTTGAAAATAAAGGGTATGATGTTTCTGTTTACGCATTACCTGAAGAAGACAGGCAAAACTGCAGAAACATAAAAAAAGAGCTGGAAAGCACAAGATTTGTCATTTTGCCGTTACCTGTAACTAAAGACGGAAGAAACATTCACTCGTTGACGGATAAAAAGGTTTCTGTTGATGAGATTGTTTCGATTCTGAACGCAGATCACATTGTTTTTGGTGGTATGCTGAGCAACAATATGTTGACAAAAATCAACAAAAAAGCAGACAAGGTTTATGATTATTTCAAGCTTGAAGAAGTTACCGTCAGAAACACCGTTCCTACGGTTCAGGGTATTCTGAAGGTTATTTTTGACAATATTAATTATACCGTAAATTCCAGTAAATGCGCTGTTTTGGGTTACGGAAGAGTTGCTTCATATGCAGCTGATGTCTTGGCTTCGCTTGGTGCTGACGTTACTGTTTGCGTCCGCAAGCGGTCTGATATAGCGAAGGCTGAAATCAGAAAACTTAAAGGTTGTTTTTTGAATGAATTTGCAAAGTTTGCAAATCAGTTTGATATTATAATTAACACTGTGCCGTATGTGCTGTTGGATAAGGAAAATTTGATTAACGTCAAAAAAGACTGCATTATAATTGACGTTGCTTCAGCTCCGTACGGAATTGATTTTGCGGCTGCAGACAGTCTTGGCCTTAATGCAATTCTTTGCCCGTCGTTACCCGGCAAAGTTGCACCGTTAACTGCCGGCAGAATTATTGCCGACGGTATTCTCAATATCATTGAGGAGGAAAGTTATGGATAAAATTACTGTCGGTTTCGCGCTTTGCGGCTCATTTTGCACATTTAAAAGCGCTGTTGATATAATGAAAGGCTTAATTACCAAGGGTTACGGGATTGTTCCGATTATGTCGTTCAATGCTTATTCAACAGATACAAGGTTTGGAAAAGCAGCCGAACATATTGATAAAATTGAAAGTATATGCGGCAGAAAGATAATTGCAACAATTGCGCAAGCAGAACCTATTGGGCCGAAAAAGCTTGTTGACGTTATGCTTATTGAACCGTGCACAGGCAACACATTGGCAAAACTCGCTAACGGCATAACCGATACGCCTGTAACTCTTGCGGCAAAATCTCATCTGCGTAACGAAAAGCCGTTACTGATTGCTTTATCTACAAATGACGCTTTATCAGGTTCAGCAAAAAATTACGGCAGATTGCTGAATACAAGAAACGTTTATTTTGTACCGTTCAGACAGGATAATCCAGAAGAAAAGCCGCGCTCAATGATAGCGCATTTCGACAAAACCGAAGAAGCAATTATAGCCGCATTAAACGGAAAACAGTTACAGCCGATAATCGGTTGAAAATTCAGAACAATTTTGAATAATATGAAGGGTATCGGATTTTGCGGCAGTTTGCAAATCAGATGCCCTTATTTCTCGGTTTAGGAAAATTTAAAAATATTCAAAGTATTGATTTATACACATTTATTTGATATACTGTTATTAATTATTTAAAATTTATGTTGTATTATGGAGGCATAATATGGGTAAACTCATTGTGATTGAAGGTCTTGACGGCAGCGGTAAATCAACTCAAGAGAATTTATTGCGTAGCAGATTAGCTGAAAACGGCATTGAAATCAATTGCATTAAGCTCCCTAATTATGATGACCCTGCCTGCGGGCTTGTTAAAATGTATCTTGCCGGCAGATTCGGTGATAAGCCTTCTGACGTTAATGCTTACGCGGCATCAACTTTTTTTGCCGTTGACAGATACGTCAGTTACAATTGCTATTGGAAAGAAAAATATCTTGCCGGTGAAATCTTTCTTGCAGACAGATATACAACTTCAAACGCATATCATCAGCTGACCAAAACCCCTGAGGATGAGTGGGATGCTTATCTTGAATGGCTTGAAGAGTTTGAATATAACAAGATGGGAATACCTAAACCTGACGCGGTTATTTATCTTGATATGCCTATTGAGGTTTCTCAGAAACTTATGACGGGAAGATATGAGGGCGACGAGTCAAAGAAAGATATTCATGAGAAAGACGTTGAATATCTTAATAATTGCAGAAAAGCTGCTGACTATTCCTGCAACAAACTTGGTTGGACAAGAATTATCTGCGCCGAAAACGGCGAGCCTCTTCCTATTAACGTAATTTCGGACAAGGTTTATGATGCGGTAATCAAATCTCTCGGTATTGAATTATGATAAGATTATCACAAATTGATGACAGAAAAGGAATAACGGCACTTTGGTCTGAAGCCTTCGGTGACAGTGCAGAAGCGATTGAGTTTTTTCTTGACAGACGTTATTTGCCCGAAAACACGTTGGTTGCAGAAGAAAACGGTGTTATTGCTTCTATGCTTTTTTTGCTTGACGGCAAAGTAAAAATCGGAAAAGATTATTTAGATGCATACTATCTTTATGCTGCAGCAACACTTAAAGAATTCAGAGGCAGAGGTATTATGGCGCAAATGCTTAATCAGGCTGCTTTACTTGCAAATAGCAGGGGAGTTGACTTGATTTGCCTCAAGCCTGCTGAAGAAAGCTTGTTTACGTTTTATGCGCATCATGGCTATAAGACGGTGTTTAAAACAAAAAAAGCCACAGTGAAAATTCTTGAAACAGATTCAATATCGGCTGATTTTCAAGGTAATATTGACGCTTTTGATGCCCGTGAAAAGATGTTTATTGACGTTAACGGATTTGTTTGGGATAAAAATGCCGTTGATTTTGCATTTGAGCAGCATAAATATTACGGCGGCAAGGTGTTGACTGGGCGTAATGGTTATTGCCTTTACAGTACCGTTGACGGTGTTTGCTATGTAAAGGAGATGTGCTTTACACAAGCCGAAATAGACTGTGCGACATCATGTTTAGCGAATGTTGAAGCTGTAAATGAGATTCATATCG
Source organism: Acutalibacteraceae bacterium (assembly GCA_045588295.1). Taxonomy (GTDB): domain Bacteria; phylum Bacillota; class Clostridia; order Oscillospirales; family Acutalibacteraceae; genus CAG-177. Next base: position 1,880 of record JAZNDY010000281.1, on the reverse strand, counting down.
ATTTGCCTGTTTCTGCTGATATTGCTCACTGTGAATATACGGTTGAAAATAACGGAATGGCTCTCTTGCTGTCTGAAAAAGCTGAAATTATTAATGATTTCAATGATTTATATTTGAATCTGACACTTGATTGAGGTGTGAATTATGTTATATATGTTTTTTGCAAACGGTTTTGAAGAGGTTGAGGCAATTGCAGCTCTCGACGTTATCAGGCGCGCCGGAATTGAAATTAAAAGTGTTGGTATCGGCTCTGCTTCTGTTACGGGTTCACACGGTATTACCGTTATTTGCGACCTGACCGATGCTGATATCAATGGTTTTGACGGTCTTGAGGGCGTTATTTTGCCCGGCGGAATGCCCGGAACACTCAATCTTTTTGATAATGAAACTGTAATTAAATCTGTTGAATTTTGCGCTGCTAACGGTTTGCTTCTTGCGGCGATATGTGCAGCTCCGCTTATACTTGGCAGACTGAATTTGCTTGACGGTAAGGAAGCTGTATGTTTTCCCGGTTTTGAAGACGAATTAAAAGGTGCAAAAATCAGTGATAATTTTGTTTGCACTTCTGATAACGTTGTTACGGCAAAAGGTATGGGCAGCGCAGTTAATTTCGGCATAGCTATTGTTGCTTATTTCAAAGGTCAGGATTATGCCGACAGTTTGAAATCGGGATTACAGTGTTCATAATGAATAAGTTACAATTGAGGAAACAGCTTCTTTTGCTTCGTGACGGTTTTGATGGTGTTTATAAACGGTCAGCTGATGCGGAGATTTCAAAACTTTTATTTTTATCCGATGATTATGTGAATGCTGATGAAGTGTTTGTTTACGTTTCTGTCAGAAGCGAAGTTGATACGTCTGCTATTATAAATAAAGCGTTTTTTGACGGCAAAAAAGTTGCTGTTCCGTTTTGTGAAAACGGTTTTATGCGTTTTTATTACATCAATTCCGCAGATGATCTTTGCAAATCACAATTCGGTGTGCCTACGGTTGATATATCCAAATCGATTGTTGCAGAGCATTGCGAAAACACTCTTTGCATCGTGCCTGCATTATCTTTTGATTACTGCAGAAACAGGATTGGTTACGGCGGCGGATATTATGATCGTTTTCTTGCCGATGCAAAATTAAAAACCGTTGGTTTATGCAGAGAAAAATCAATGTCGGTTATTTTGCCGACTGATGAATATGACGTTAAAGTTGATAAGGTAATTACTGAAAAAAACGTTTACTGAAGGAGGTTTTATAATGGAAAATAACAATAATTTTTCTGAATTTCCCAGAAAACCCAAAAAGCCTTTTGAAGTTCATATTGACGATAAAGACTATATGTCACCCTCAGATACTTCAAATATCGTAAATCCCAAAGCAAAAAAGAAATTTGAGGTTCATATTGACGATTATGATTCGTCACAGCCCGTATCCAATGAATATCAGCCTCAATATAAGGGTGAAATATATTTTTCAAACAGAAAACCGGTTAAGCCTATTAACCGCGACGTTGTTATGCCTATTCCTCCGTTACCCAAAACAGCGCCTACAAACGTTAAGGAAGAGCATAAAAAAGCTAAAACCAAAAAGAAACGCCGTGACAGAAACGGTCAGGGTCTTTTGATTTTCTGTTCGTTCATTTTAATTTTTACTGTTGCTTTATCTGCGTTTGGCATCAGCTGTGTTAACGACGTGCTTGCGATAACCAGGGAGCCTGAAAAGGTTGCGGTTGAAGTGCCTCTTGATGCTGACACGGATGACGTTCTTGATTTGCTTAAAGATAAAGGCTTGATTAAGCAGAAGCTTTTCTGCAAGTTTTATCTGAATTTTATTCAGAAATTCACAGGCAAAAAAGACCCTGAATATAACAGCGGTGTTTATTATCTTGA
>JAZNDY010000280.1:0-2883 GCA_045588295.1 Acutalibacteraceae bacterium | reverse complement strand
TGTGTGAAAAAACATATGCCATTTGCCGTCGTGCGAAACGTCGGGAGTAAGAAGAGAAGGGTCTGCAACAACAATCGAGCCGTGAAACGGTTTGAGAATAGGGCTTTTGTTGCTGATTTTAAAATCTGCATTTATTATTTGATTGACGGCAAGATTTTTCATAAAAACCTCCGATTAAAGGAATATAAAAATTTTATCATACAAAACTCAATTAATCAATAAATTTTAATTTTAAAAATACTCTTGTAATAATCATATTTTTACTGTAAAATAAAACAGTAATCCAATTACAAGGGGGATATTTTATGCCAACCTCAAGCATTACCAAAATCAAAACAGGCAGAAACAACCTTTTTCTGCGTGTTGCAAAGGGTCATTTTGCAACCAACCATTCTCACAGCAACTATTATATCGACGTTGCGGCGCAGAAATCACGTCTTTCAGAAGCAAAGGCGGTTGCACAGGAGCTTTGCAGTCACAGCAAATATAAAACCAACGTTATCGACACCATTCTTTGCCTTGACGGCACAGAGGTTATCGGTGCTTGCCTTGCGGATGAACTCACAAAGAATAACTGGATGAATATCAATGCTCACCAGACGATTTACGTTGTTACACCTGAAATGACAAGCAGCTCACAGCTTCTTTTCAGAGATAATATCGTGCCTATGATAAGGGGCAAACACGTGCTTATTCTTGCTGTTTCCGTTGCAACGGGCGGCACGGTTAAGGCGGCAATGGAAGCTGTTAATTATTACGGCGGTGAGATTGTGGGTGTTGCTTCAATCTTCTCAACAGCCAAGGAATGCAACGGCTATTCGGTCAATTCCGTTTTCAACCCCAATGATATTCCCGGTTATTACACTTGCCCGGCACACGAGTGTCCGCTTTGCAAAGAGGGCAAAAAGCTTGATGCGCTTATCAACAGCCACGGCTTCTCTAAATTATGATAATATAAAACGGCGGGAGATTTCTCCTGCCGTTTTTGCTTGCAATTAAATTTCAGGTTTAAAACAGGGCATAAGTTGAAGCTTAAAAAGATTCATTTTATGCTTTCTGTCAATCAGCTCTTTTTTTGCAGCGTCTTCAATGTACCCCGTGCGGATATAAACGTCAAGCTCCGCATAGGTAAAGCCGAGATTCTCTTCGTCGGTTTTGCCGCAAAGGCCGTCAATCGGCACTTTTTCAACAAGCTCTGCAGGCAGACCGAGAAGATGACCGATTTCTTTCACTTCGGTTACGGTGAGGTTGCTCATAGGCGAAAAATCGCCTACAGAATCGCCGTAACGGGTTGAATAACCCACCCAGTCTTCTGAAAGATTGCAGGTGTTGCAAACCCTGCCGTTGACTGACTGGCTGATTGCGTAAACTGTGGACATTCTGATTCTGGGGGGAATATTTTGCACTGTTTGCGCAGTAACGGCAAGAGATTCGGGCAGGTTGTTGAGTATACCGTCAACAGCATCCTTTATATTAACCTCATAGTGCTCAATGCCGAGATGGTTTACAAGCAGATATGCCTTATCGATATCGTGCTGCTCACCCTGAGGCATAAGCACGCCTACAACTCTGTCTTTGCCGAGTGCTTCAACGCAAAGGGCGGCGGCGATTGAACTGTCTTTGCCGCCTGAAATGCCGAGAACAGCTTTGCATCCTTTGCCGTTTTCTTCAAAAAAGTTTCTTATCCATTCAACGCATTCGTTTTTTGTTTTAAGTGCATCAAACATCAGAAAGCACCTCCGTTTAATTTTGTATTAGTTTATTCGATAACATTTACCTGGCACATTTTCATTGTCAGAAGAGCCGCATTGTGGCTGTCAACGGTAACACCTGCGCAGCAGGCGGCATCAACGCTCACCTTTGTTTCAAGGAAATTTGCTTTCATAAGCAGGGCGTTTGAAACAACACAGATATCAGTGCAAAGACCGATAAGTTCGATTTCAATTTCAGCAGGGTTATAGTTTGCTTTGATATATTCGGGAAGTTCAGTTGAACCGAACGTAGACTTTTCGATGGCTTTGTAAGTTTTTTTATCAACGGCTGCCTGAACTTTTGCATCAAGCTTCCAACCGTCACTTCCTTTTATACAGTGGGGAACGGGCAGGTTTTTGCCTTCCTGAGTTTCTGCATAATTTTCAGGGTGAGTGTCATAAGTGACTATGATATCACCGTCAAAATTTTCGATTTTGCTTACAACTTTATCAACGATTGCAACAGCTTCGGCTGAACCCAGAGCACCGTCAACAAAATCCTTTTGCATATCAACAACAACAAGTATTTTTTTCATATCCGATTCCTTTTTTGTGTTTATTTCTTTTTAAAGAGCCTGGCGGGTCTGTGACCTACTCCCTCTGTGTATTCATCTGTTTCTTCAACAAATTCTGCAATTTTTCTGCGGAAGTTGGGTGTCAAATGAGAAATGCCCATCAGGGTTTCCTGCACGTGCTGAAGCATTGAAAGAGTGAATTTTTTTGGCAGGAAAGAAAAGACAAACTCAATATCAGTGGCTTCCTTTTTTAATATTTCCAGTGCTTCGGCAATAATTGCGGCATGGTCAAACGAAAGACCGCAATTTTCTTTTATTTCAAAGCGGAATCCGCCGACTTTTGAGGGCTTTTTTTCAAGCTTTGCGTGGATTTTTATTTCTTCGCAGCAGAGGTTCAGCATATATTCGTCGCCTTCACGTTTATCAAGGCTGACGTTAAACCATTTTGCGTCTGCAGCATCGTCACCGCTTGCGATTTTAACGTCTTCTTCACAGGAAACGGAAGCGAAAGCATTGCTGATTATCCATCCTCTCGGGTCGCGCCCCGGTTCGCTGAATGTGTTTATGCGGAGCATGGCTTCGGGAACAAGGTTCGTTTCTTCTTTCAGTTCGCGGGA
>JAZNDY010000279.1:0-3423 GCA_045588295.1 Acutalibacteraceae bacterium | reverse complement strand
GGCACTCGATGCAAGATGCAACGGGTGCCTTAACTTTATGGGGATTATTTCTAAAGGTGTATCATTCAATCAGAACTGCGGTTTCAACCGATTCCGTAAACGGCAACGCTCTGTCGTTATAAGTCATATTCAGACCGCCGGGTGTGCAGGTTATCGTGTTGCCGATTATACTGCCGTGAATATCAAAATCGCCCGACGCAAGCGCAACGTTACCGTGTGGAGCATATATCATACCCCACACGTCAAAGCCGCCCTGCTGTGAATTCAGAGTTATATCACCGTTTCTGGAATAGATGCAGAATGAACCGCCTGTTTCATTATATGTGTGGGCACTGCCGCCGATAACCACGTCATCCTCGGCAATCAGACAACCGTTGAGCGTTATTCCCTGCGGACCCTGGTTTGCAATTATCTTGCCGCCGCTGTAAACGTTGCCTCTGATGTTATATGCGCCCTGACCCGAAAAGCCAAGTTCGCCCACAGCGTTATATAAATCGCCCGTCAGCGTCATCGGACCGCAGATTGTTGTTACCTTGTCTGCCGCCGTCTTGCCTTTGCCGAAAATGTTTATATCGCCGCTGAAATAACTGCCGCCGCTTTCAAGATAAAGTGCTTCATAAACGTAAAAATCGTTTTTAACAGTCATCGCAACCTGACCGTTTTTTGAAAAACTGCCCTTGCAATAAACCGCACCGTTAAAAGTTGAAGCGCCGTTGATTGTTGCCTTGCCGCCGATATACGTTTCGCATTCACAGGTGAGCGAATAATTTGAGCCTCTGTTGAGTGTGCCGCCCGTGTAAAAATAATCGCCGTAAATTATCGTTGTGCCCTGAAAATCCGTGTTGCCTTCAACGTATAAGCTGCCGCCGATTTTCAGTGTTTTATCCCAACCCGTCACAAGATTACCGCCGCAATAAACGTTGCCCGTAACGTAAACGGGGCATTGCGGATTAAAGTTACCCTCAACGTAAAGGTCACCGTAAACCGTCAGAAGCCCAGAGCCCCAGCCAGATGAGAGGTTGCCTGCGCAGTAGGTTGAGCCGTTGATTGTTCAGACAGAAGAAAGCGTTGTGTCTGAAGCGTAGCGGTTAAGATAAAACGAATTTTTGCCGATATGCCTGTATGTTTTTTCAAACGCCGATTCACTTGCCGTGGGTGCAACCGTCATTATCATTCCGTCATAATCAGGCATCTGCTGCGCCGTAACGTAGCTTTCAACACGGTTAACAGCAACACTTGAGCTGTTAAAATCAGCATACTGTGCCGAAAAAACCGTGCCCGTTATTTTGCTGCCTGCGCCGCCGTCGGCATAAACGTTGCCGTTGCCGTAAACACTGCCGCCTATGTTGTAGTGACCGCCCAGATTAAACGGAATGTTATCACCGTGAAACATCAGGTAATCAAGCTCAACGCCAACGTTTTTGTGAACGTATTTTGCCGCCGCCTTTGCGCTTATCTGCACCTTTTCAACATTAAAAAGAGATGCAAAAATTGTTTCCATATCACGCGTTGCAGAAACGCGCACAACTTCTTCTGACGGAAATTCAACCACAAGGTTTTCTGTTGTGAAACCGTTTTTTTCAACGTATTCTATCGCCGCCGCCCTTGCCTTGTCTTCGTCAGGCATATGCCTGACAGCCGCAAGTGCCGCCGCATCCATTGCATTCTGAAGACAGCTTTTCTGGTAATATTTAAGCCCCATATCCGTGACAAGCGAAACAATGGAAAGAAACACAACCAAACCGACTGCCGCCACAACCATTACGGCGCCGTCTTCTGCCTCGGCAAATCGCCGCAGGCGGAATTTTTTGTTAAGCATCTTTTTTCGCTCCTTTCCGCACAGGTCTGTTTCAGCTTAAACGTCACGGGAGCCGTCAAAAGTATGCTTTATCTGCTCCATCTGCTTTGTAAGCTCTGCCAGAGTAAGCTCAGCTCTGTTTATAAAATATTCACGCAGCTGCATATCCTTCTGCGCCGCAAGCCTGCTCTGCGCCTGCTCACTTTCAAGCTTTGTCAATTTTTCGGCATAATCATATGCCTGCTCTTTGTTTTGCTCTTTGAGCGAGCTGTTTTCAGCTTCTTTTTCTTCATATTGGCGTGCAAGCACACCGATTTTGATTTCCAGGTCGGATGCCGCTCTTTTTGCCTCCTCCGCTTCAAGCGAAAGGGCGTTTATTTTTTCTTTCTTTTGCTCAATCTCCTGCAAAAGCGCTTGAATTATTTTTTCTTTTTCATTGATATCAACCGTCAGCATTTCTTTTTGTGCAGTAAGCTCTTTGGCTTGAGCGGCAAGCACGTCATATCTTTTTGCAAGCTCAGAAGCCTCTTCGCATTTTGTCTGAAGCTCACGGTTTTGTTCTTTAAGCAAAACGTTTTCTGCTTTTGCCTGTTCAAGTTTTTCCTGCATTGCAGATGCAACCGCTTTGTATTCTTCGCTTTTGTCTTCAGTTTTTTCAGCCTCACGGGTAACAAAGCTCTGTGTTGCCGCCGGCTGACGGTTTCTGAGTTTTTCGCTCAGCGAATCCCTCTCACGGTTTGAGAGCAAAAGCTCCTCTTTAGCGGAGTTGAGCCTGCTTTCATAGTTTCTGACAGCTGCGCCGTGAGATTTGTTCATATCCTCAATATATGCTTTCACTTCTTCAGGGTCATAGCCGTAAAGCACCTTTTTGAACTCAAGCGCTCTGTCCTCGCCGTCCTTTATCCTTAAATCCGAGGGAACTGTTTCTGCGCTGATTTTGCCGTTTTTATTTTTTTCATCGGTCTTTGCCGTTGTTGTCTGCTTCGTTTTTTTCATTCTCCATCCCTCGCAATGCTTTTGTTATCAGCACACTGTAACTTGGAGCACGTCGCCCCTTTTAATCCCCAAAGCTGAAGCTGACTCTGCGCGCAGCTCCAGAACGCTTTTTGCGTTTTTAACAGTCTTGCAAACCTTGTTAGGTCTAACGTTTTCGTGAATTTCAACAACTTCTCCCGTTGCCGAAAGGTAAACCACATCCAGCGCAAAACGCATATTGAACATATGCACCTGATTGCACGGCGTGATGTGCAGAGCGTAATCACCGTCAACAGGTTTTCTGAACATCAGTCCTCTGAATCTTGTAAAGAAATTATCTGCAACCTCTGCATTTGCGGTAACGGTTTTGCCGTTTTTGGTTATTTTGGCTTTCTTCATAGCACTCACCCCGTGATTGCTTAAAATGTTTCAAGTATATTCAGCACCGTAGGTCCCATAAGGATAATAAAAACAACGGGAAAAATAAAAATCAGCATCGGAATAAGCATTTTGATTGACGCCTTCATTCCCTTTTCTTTTGCCGCCTGGCTTCTTTCAACCCTCAGTTGCGCCGCCTGCGAACGCATAACGTTGTTTATCGGTATACCGAGCTGCTCTGCCTGAACAAGAGCTGAAGCAAAGGTTTTAAG
>JAZNDY010000278.1:0-5734 GCA_045588295.1 Acutalibacteraceae bacterium | reverse complement strand
ATCAATCACCTGATTCAATTATATCAAAGCAAAATAAAAAGTAAATAGAAAACTTTAATTAACAGATTAATAAAACTAAAAGATTTTTGAACACTAAAACGCAAAACCGCAGTTGATGAGAACTGCGGTAAAAAACGTCAGATTATTATGTTATTTGTCTTGGTGTTCTTATTTTAATCGAGAAAACCAATAAAATAATATTTAATATAAATCCGATTACGAAGTCAATTATATACAACACACTTTCTGAATTTGCAGTGCTTGTGCTGTCAGGAACAAACGCAATCAACAGAAGTAACGAAGAAAATGATAAGTAGATGGCGCAGATTATGATGGATGTTATTTTTAACGATTTTCCTATTCGTTTTGTTTTGAATGTGTTTACTACCCACGCCAACAAAGCGAAAAATGCAGGTAACCCCGAATTAAATATTGTTATAAATAACGTAATAAAAATTCCTGAAAAAAGCTCTACTACTAAATTCGATGCTGCGTCGAGTTCGTTGTTTATCGAGGAATCCAACAATATAAAAAGAATGACCTCAATGACCAATATAACTATGAATGATGTCGCTGTTATGCAAAGAAGGCGCAGATTAAGTTTTTTTCGTTCTTTCTTTTCCTTTGTTAGCTTTGATTTGAATTTTTCGATTAATTCGGCGGAGTCTCTGTATGTGCCCAACTCTTCAAGATGATTGAATGCTTTTTTGTAATCATCAGCTGTTTTCGAGGAGTGGAGCAACGACATTGCGTTGTTGTATTTTATGTCTTCGGCATCATGTCTGCATTTTTGCGCTAATTCTGCAGAATTACGGTGTGAACCTAATTTGTCAAAATATTCAGCAGAATTCTTGAAATCTTCAGTGGTTACAGCGGTATGCATCAAAGATATTGCTTCTCTGTACTTTACATCTATTGCATCAAAATTGCTTTTTTGTGCTAATTCTGCGGAATCACGGTGCGAACCCAGTTGTGCGAACCGTTCTGCAGCTTTTATAAAATCTTCAGATGTCTTTGCCACTTTGAGTAACGCTTTTGCTTCATTATATTTAATGTCTGTTGCGTTAAAATGGCATTTTTCTGCCATCTGCGCAGAATTTTTATAATTGTCCAATGCAATAAAGGCGTTATATGCGTTTGCATAATCCTGAATTGTGTGGGCAGAGTTGAACAAAGAAAATGCCGCTTTGTATTTCAAGTTTAGTATGTTATCTTCAATCTGTTGGTCATAACTTTCTATGGTACTTTTCAGAGAATCGTTACCATATTTCATTATTTTAAGATAATTTTCGTTTTGGTTTATCGGTTCTTTGCAATTCTTAAATTCTTCCTGCGTTCTGATTCGCAACTGAATCATCATCTTGCAAAGATATGCCCGTGCTTCTTTGGGGTTGTTATCCAACACCTTTTCGCAATATTCATCTGCTGAATCCCATTTTCCATCTTCAAGGAATATAAAAGCGCGTTCAAGCAAGGCGGAGATGTTCAATGCAGTGCTGTCAACAACGGTTTCTTTGGGCGTTTCAAGCTGAACAATTTTGTTGATTCCGTGAATCAGATCCTGCATAAATCCGAGCTTTGACATATCCTGTGCTTGTAAATGAGAAAACTCTTCAGGCAAATAATACGGGTTCATATTTTTATATGCAGGAATAAGAATTTTTCTTGCACCGTTTTTAATCAATGTCAGATATCTGCTCCATTCGTTTTTAACCCACACTGCATTGAAATGTTCGGGTTTTGTGCCGAGCACAACCATAACTTTTGAAGAGTTAAGTGCTGCAAATATATAAGGTTCGTATGCGGTGCCAAGTTTATTTTCTAACGTAATGCGTGAAAAGAAAACTTTGTATCCGGTTCGTATCAATTCGTGATATAACTCTGTTGCGATAACGCTGTCAGGTGTTCTCTGTCCGTTTTCATCACTTTCTTTGTAACATATAAACACGTCAAAAGGTTCTTCACGGCTTGAAATTGCCAGAATATTTTTTTGTATTTCGTTTATTGCGGATGCTTCGCTTTCGTAGATTTCTTTTTGAGAAGCATCGGCATATTTCAACACTGATTTATAATCCTCATCGTTGAAAACGGAGGTGAACTGCGAACGATTTACGGTAGGGATTCTTCTTTTTGAAACAGGGTCTTCAACATATTCCACACCGTAGCGGCAAAGCACCAATGACCAATAAGTTTCTGCGTCAGTATTATCTTCAGTAAGCAATTGTTCATATATGCTTATAGCCTTATCAAACTCGTTGTTTCTGCGAAAATGATTTGCTCGCTCATAAAGATTTGTTTTGCGGTCGTTGTTGAGCTTGGGCAAAGTTTGCTTTGAACCGCAGTATCCGCAAATTGCAAAATTCTCATTGTTCAACTCAAGCGTGCCGCCGCACATTTTACATTTAAAGACCACTGATTTTACACCTCTCAAAGATTTATAACCAAAATAAAGTATAGCAATTAATTTTGGTTTTTTCAACATAAAATATAAATCAAATTATTTTATTTCTTCGGCAGTGTTTTAGAGGCGTTCAGCCTTTTTTGACGGTAACGGTTGACATTTTTATTTTGGTGCTATATCATTAATTTGTAGTCAAAACAGGCTGAATATATCTAAAATTATTGTATTTATGAGGTGCGGTAATGGCAGAGAACGTTTATATCCCGATTGAGCAAGGTGTATACCGTTTTTTCAGAAAAAAGTGCGAAGATTTCAAAGATATGAACGCCATCAGTTTCTATAACACAAACGTTAAGTTTTCACAGATGTTTGATGAAATTGAAAAAATGGCGGTTGTTCTCAAAAACTTCGGCATTAAAAAAGGTGACGTCATTGTTGTTGCGCTTCCTTCAATTCCCGAGGCGGCTTATCTTTTTTATGCCGCTAACAAACTCGGCGCTGTGTATTGCGGAATGGATTGCAGAAACACAGAAGAAGAAAACAGAAAAATCATTGATCACGTAACCCCCAAAATATGTTTTGTTGCCGATTTCCATTTGCCTGCATTCAAAAATATTGATTCACCGACTATTGTTTACGTTAACCCTGCCAACTCCGTGGGCGGCTTTATTGACACTGCAGGTAAGTTTGCTGACTTTTTTAAAGGCAGACTTTTTCTCAGATTAAAGAAAGATAACGTTTATCGTTTCACGGCATTTCTGAAAAAATACGGTTCGGATACCTTCGTTGACGATGAAGAAGTGAGCGGCGACGATGAGTGCGCGTATTTTTATACCAGCGGAACAACTTACGGCAGAAAATGCGTTGTGCTGACAAACACTAATATGAACTCGGCGATGTATCAGCACGAAATGCTTACGGAGCGCGCCCAAAAGGGAGACAGACTCCTGAACGTTATGCCTTTGTTTACTTGCTGCGGCATAATTCACGGCACGCATTTTCCGCTTTGCATCGGTCAGGAAGTGCGTCAGTTGCCGCTTTTCAATGATATGAAAATGAAAGAAACCCTGCTTAAAGAACGCCCGAACGCAATCATCACCGTTCCGGGCCATTGGGATTCATTTCTTAAAGATGACTTTGAAAAGTGTGACTTGTCTTTCCTGAGAACCGTTATTGTTGGCGGAGATAAGATGTTCCCTGAAAGCGTTAACAAAATCAATTCAATTTTTGCGCAATGCGGCAGTCCGGCTTATCTTATGAACGGTTACGGAATGACTGAAACCTGCTCAACGGGCGTCGCTTCCGAAAAAGGTATGCCTCCCGAATGTTCGGGCAAAATCTGCTATCTGACCAAGATAAAGATTATTGACTGTGACACAATGGAAGAAGTTCCCAAAGGCGAACTCGGCGAAATCTGTATCCACGGTTCAAGCGTATGCAAGGGATATCTTAACGATAAAGAGGCAACCGATAATCTTCTTAAAACCCATAGTGACGGCCTTGTGTGGCTTCACACGGGCGATATCGGCTATATGGATGAAAACAATCTTCTTTATTTTTGCGAAAGAAAGAAGAGAATGTTTGTGCGCCATGACGGAACAAAGGTTTCACCCTATGCAATAGAACAGCATTTATCAAAATGCCCGATTGTTGATAAGTGCATCGTTGTTGCAATAAAAGATGAAGAACACAGCTACGGTATGTGTGCCGGTGCGGTTGTTGTTCTCAAAAAAGATGCAGACCCCGAAACCGCACAGACGGTTATCGAAAGATTTTCTGCTGAAAATATTCCGAATTATATGCAACCCAAGAAGTTTAAATTTGTTGCTGAAATTCCCAAAACAAAAGCAAAAAAAGTCGATTATTTTGCAACTGAAATATAACGGTTATTGCAATAACATACAGTCCAAAAGCCTCCTGCGGTTTTTGAACAGGTTCAGTAAAAACGGACAATGAAAAAACACCCTCCTATGGTAGAATGAATCTATCATAGGAGGAATTTTTATGTCCAGAAACTACAGACACATTATTATGCCGAAAACACAGAAAAAGATGGTGAATAATATGATATTTGATGAAAAGAAAATAATTCTTAAAAACGGTCAGAATGCGATTCTGAAAACTCCTTGCATTGAAGATGCCGAAGTAATGCTCGATAACATCAAAATCGCTTGCAGCGAAACAGATTTTCTGACCCATTATGCTGAATATTGGGATAATGTTTCTGTTGAAAATGAAGAAGAATGGATACGCAGTAAGCGTGAATCTGAAAATAACCTTGTTATTGCGTGCTATATCGACGGCAGACCCGTCGGCAGCTGTGATATCGCTTTCTTCAACAATTGTAAGAATTTCCAACGTGCGGGATCGGGCATATCCATAACAAAAAAATATTGGAATCTCGGCATCGGCTCCGCAATGTTTGAGGCACTTATTGAAGCCGCCCAAAATCACGAAGGCACGGAAATCGTTGAGCTTGATTTTATTGAGGGCAATGACAGAGCAAAAGCGCTTTACGAAAAATTCGGTTTTAAAGTTGTTGCAGTCAAGCCCAACTACTGCAAACTCAAAGACGGCACATATTATAGTTCAGTTCTTCTTTTGACGTTCTGACATATATGTTCTGTATGCAACGAGTGCATTCAGGCAAAGATCAATCAAATGTGTATCCATTTCATTTATTGGCTTTTCAAGTTCTTCACTGATAATCGTATCCAGCTTTTTGGCATTCAGTTTAAGGGTTTGGTTATTCAGATATGTTCTTATTACTGCAAGACAGCGTTTATATTCTTTCAAAAATATCACCTCTATTTTTGTCTTTAACTATATATGACGAAAAACCTGGTTTGTCACACAAAAAGCTCAAAAAAAAATTAACCGAGTCTCTTTTCAGACTCGGTTATTCTTCGTTTTGGGTGTGATAAAGATTTATGATTCGCTTTTGATTTTTCTCTGCGTATTTTAAAGCTTGATATGCACCGCCTGATTCGTTTTTGACATAAACAACAACCGTATCCGAACGGTCTATCATTTCGTGGTTTCTTGCAACGATTGCATATTTGAAATTGCAGTCGGCAGAGGCTTCGCAGATTTCTATTGAATCATAATAGCTTTCAAAAGATTCGGTGTTGTTTCGAATTTCAGCAGTTTCATAAGGAAGAACAAGGGTGAGAAAAGCATTTTCGTTGCCCGTTTCTTTTTTTAGTTTTTGGATAATAGAAGCCGCCATCAAGTCAAAATCACCGTTTCTGCCAACAAGAAACTCGATTTCTCTGTTCCCGTTTTGCATAATAATGCGTAAAAGTTCATAAAGCTTGCTTTCGACGGTTTGAT
>JAZNDY010000277.1:0-2746 GCA_045588295.1 Acutalibacteraceae bacterium | reverse complement strand
TATCCCCGTTAATAAAATGAACATTCTGCCCGATTTCTAGAAAAACAACAGCCATTCCGCAATCCTGACAAATAGGTATATCAAGTTTTTGTGCAGCATTAATATTTTTAACAAGATCGTTCATTACGCTTTTCGCAAGCAAACCTTCTTCATTTTCGGCAAATGAACTGATTAATTCAACAATATCATTTGGCAGCTGTTTATTTGCTTTAATACAAAGCTTTTCTACCGCTTCGGTAATCAGCTTTACGCTCAACTCTCTCATAATATCACCCAAAAAATGGGAGCAGTAGTATAAACTGCTCCCATAATAAACAAATTAAAGCTTGTTCGTTCCGCGTCTGTTGTATCCGCCGCCGTGCTTATAATCGCGCTTGAGGTCAGACATCTTTTCGTCGCTTTCCTGCTTGAACTTCGCCATCATACTTTCAAAGGACTGCGGCTGACTGTCAGCAGACTTTGACGTACCCTGCCACACATTAGCATTACTGCGTTTCGGAGCGTTGTTATTCTTCGGCTTGAACGCAGGCTTCGGCTGTTCCATTGCTTTTTTGATTGAAAGGCTGATTTTGCCGTCCTCAGCAACAGAGATGACCTTAACCTTGACAGTTTGTCCTACCGTGAGGTGATCCTTGATATCCTTAACGAACTCAAGTGCTACCTCTGAAATATGTACCATACCTTTTTTGCCGCCTTCAAGGTCAACGAAAGCTCCAAATGCCGTAAAACCTGTAACCTTGCCCTCAACAATTGCGCCGACTTCTAACTGCATACTAATGCGTACCCCTCCAAAAATGATTATGACTAATCGTTGACAGAAACCTCGTAATAGACGCGTTCACCCGGCTTTACAAAGCCGAGACGGTCTCTCGCAATTTCTTCAACGTATTCATCAGTATTATCGCTGTTGAGCTTTTCGCGCAGGTTTTCGTTTTCACGGTTGACCTCTGCAAGAGCAATCTCAACATCGTTAATTTCCTTTTCAATATCATTTTTTTCTTTTATAACAGTAAACAACGAAATGGCAAAGCTTGCACACAAAAGAACCGCAACAAGAACAACAACAAAGCTTCTTCTATTCTTTTTCTCTTTTGCCACTTTCGTCACCTCGATTCTTGAGAATTAGACCGTCAAAAACAGTCCCACGCAGAAAATTATACACTATACTATGTCGAATATGCAAGTGTTTTTTACAAAAAAATCGGCATTTATTCAGCTTTTTACTCATTTTTTTGCATAACTGTGTTTTAATATGCAGAAAATTGCCGTAAGCCGATATAATCCGTCTCCTTAAACGACCGATTGTCGATTTTACAGCGGGAAACAAAAACGGGCTGACCGAATAAAAATAAACAGCAAAGCCGATAATTTCGCCTACAAAAATATACAGCAGGAACTGACCGTCACACATTACAAGAACAAAAATAAAAGTTGCCGCAGTACACAGCAGCAAACAGATTATATCCCGAAACGCCTGAAACTTTTTATCACTTCCTGTAAGAAGATAAAAAAACATTCTGCTCAAATCGCAGACTATTCCGAGAGAGAAGCCGAGCCCTGCCGAATAAGCAAAGCAAACAAGCTGATAAACGAGCGTCGGCATATAATCCATTATCTGAACACCCTTGAAAGGAAGCTGCCCGTAGGCTTTGCTTCAGAATAAATTACCGCATCAATCTGACCCTCAACAACCATATCGCCTGTTTCAACCGAAAGTGAGCTGATGCGAAGCGAGCTGCCTCTTATTGAAATTTCACCGCAGACACCGGTTGCTGTTATCGTCTCCTCGTCGAAGCTCTCAACATCGTTTATCCCCGTCAGCGTTATCTTTCTGCGGTTTTCGATTATCAGGTCGTGCATTGCATTTTCCGACATAAAAAATCACCTCATAACATTGTATGAAGTGAAAAAACTATTATTACAGAACTTTGTACATAAGACCTGCATCATCCTTGGTTGCGTGCTCAACAACCTTTGTAACCTCGATTTTCGTCGTGTTTGCACCCATCTGGATTTCAATGATATCGCCGACCTTGACGTCATAGGATGCGCGGGCAATTTTGCCGTTGACCGTAACGTGCTTTGCATCGCACACCTCATTGGCAACAGTACGTCTTTTTATCACTCTTGAAACCTTGAGATACTTATCAAGTCTCATAATTTTTCTCCTTGACTGAAAATTTACGGCAGGGCTTTGACACCCTGCCGAACATAGAACTTACCGGAATAGACTTATTTAACAGCGTCCTTAAGAGCCTTGCCTGCCTTGAAAGCGGGAACCTTAGAAGCGGGAACTGTCATTGTTTCGCCTGTCTTGGGGTTACGGCCCTGCTTCTCAGCGCGCTCTCTGATTTCGAATGTACCGAAGCCAACGAGCTGAACCTTATCGCCTGCCTTAAGAGCATCTGCTACTGCACCAAATACAGCGTTAACTGCCTTTTCAGCGGCCTTTTTGTCAAGCTCGCCCTTTGCTGCAACAGCATTGATAAATTCTGTCTTATTCATTATAATTCCTCCAAATTTTATATTATGAAATACATAGCGTATTCATATACCTTTTTTAGCCTCGTCCCAGAGGGAATCGAGAATTTCGAGCGGTGCGGATTTCATATCAATTCCGCGCCCATTTGCCTTTGCTTCGACCTGCTTGAATCTGCCGACAAATTTGTCCGTTGATTTCGTAAGAGCTTCTTCGGGGTCAACCTTGACGAAACGCGAAACGTTGACCGCAGAGAAAAGCACGTCG
>JAZNDY010000276.1:0-7553 GCA_045588295.1 Acutalibacteraceae bacterium | reverse complement strand
TACGGATTTCCTGCGGATAGAATGCGGCGTGCCAGGTTTTTGGTGCGTTTGAATGATAGATGTTGCCGCCGCCGTTGCCGACTATGTAACTGACGGTGCCCTCCGACGGCTTATCAAACATTTCGTCACCCTTCATCGGGAATGTTCTCGCAAATGAATGCTCGTGACCTGCAAACAGAATATCGAGCCTGCCGTCTTCAATCGGTTTTCTCAGCCAGGGATAAGCATCGTTGTTCTGACCCTCGGGCATAACGGGATAAATCGGGAAGTGGTATGAACCGAGCTTCCAGGTTTTATCACTTTTCTGCAAATCATCATATGCCCAGGGCGCAACTTTTTCAGGCGCGTTTATGCCGAGCACAAGGAAATGTGCGTTACCGTAATCAAACGAATAGTTTTCGCCCGTGTAGCCCTCGGGGCCGTTATCGGGATAAACGGGACCGAACTGAAAATCAAAGAAATCGGCGTGTTCAAGATAAAATTTGCCTGTCGGCTCGGGGAAATAGGTGATATAACCGCGGTTATCGTGGTTGCCCGTTGTCATCATATAGGGCAGGCTTTCGATTATGCCTTTGAGCCCTTCAAACATACCGTTCCACTGAAGCTCGTTCTGACCGTTATCGCAGTTATCGCCAACGGTGAAAATAAAGCGTGTTTCGGGGTGGCGGTCAAGAGCGGTTTTTAGCATTCTGTTAACACACGAATAATCGGGCAGGTGGCAGGGGTCGCCCTTCTGATGGTCACCGATGATGATGAAGCTGAATTTTGAAATGTTTTCAGGCTCTGTTTCAAAGGTGAATTCTTCGCTTCTGTGCAGTGCATCGCCAACGGTGTAGCTGTATTTGGCACCGCTTTTAAGATTCTGCATCTTTGCCCAATGATAGCGGCTGATATCGATATCGGTTTCTTTGACCTCGCTGATGCTCTCTGTTCTGATAACGTTATCTGTTCCGCTTTCGCGGTATTCAATATAACCGTTTTCAACCTCGGTGCTTGTGCGCCATGTAACAGCCATTTCGCTTTTGGCATTCCCGCAGAAAGCGAGCATTATATGGTCAGGGTAAACGCCTGAGCCTCTTTCGGGTTTATAGAAATTGCCGTTTTCGTCTTTCATTTTCAATCTCTCCTGAAAAAATGTATACAAGATAATTTTAGTAATTGTGTATAGTTTTGTCAATAATTAATAAGTAATTTTAAACATTTTTCTGTTGCTATTGCTTTTTGAAAGAAGATAATATATAATACACAATGCGATAATATTATTCGGGGGGTTCTGTAATGAACAAAAAAACAAAACTTTTATCGCTTATTCTTGCTTTGGTGATGTGCTTTGCCTGTTTCGGCATCTGCGCTTTTGCGGCAGGAGAAAGCTACCTTACCTTTGTTGATATGGGCGATTCTTACCTTGTCAGCAAATGCGTCAAATCTGCAAGCGGTGAGGTTAATATTCCTGCAACTTATAACGGCAAACCCGTAACCTCAATTGCTTCAAATGCGTTTAAGGATGCAGAAAGAATCACAAAGGTAACAATTCCTGCAAGCGTTACAAGTGTCGGCTCATCTGCGTTTGAAAACTGCGCTTTGCTCGGAACAGTTGAATTTGCAGGCGAAGAATGCACAATCGGCACGGCGGCTTTCCGTTATTGCTCAACACTCAAGGTGCTCACTCTGCCCTCGAAGCTTGAGGTGATTCCCATTGAAGCTTTTGCAAACTGCACTGCGCTGGGCAGCGTTGATTTTCCGCAAACGTTAACAACAATCAGCAAAGAGGCTTTCAAAAGATGCACCGCGCTGCAGAGCGTTACAGTTCCTGCGAGTGTTACTTCAATCGGTCAGAATGCTTTTCTTGACTGTGCTTCTGTTAAAAGCTACAAAGTCACCGCAGGCAATACAGCTTATAAAACTGTAAGCGACTGCCTTTATGATTACAGCGGCAACACTCTTATTCAGTATCCTAACGGCAAAACCGCAACAAGCTTCACTGTGCCTGCAGGCACAAAAACAGTTGCCGACTCTGCTTTTGGCTCAAACACAAAGCTTACAAAAGTAACCTTGCCCACGGGTCTTGAAACCATAACGGCTTATGCGTTCAATCAGTGCTCTGCTCTTGAAGAAATCAATATTCCTGCAAGTGTAACATATATCGGCTCACAGGCTTTCGGCGGATGCAAAAAGCTCAAAAGTATAACAATTCCGTCAAAGGTTGAAGAATATTCGGGTGCTTTTTACAATTCAGGGCTCGAAACCGTTACAATTGAAAACGGCGTTAAGGCTATTGACGAAAAGGCTTTTGAGAGATGTGCTTCTCTTAAAAACGTTTCAATTCCCTCAAGCGTAACTGAAATCAGGATGGGTGCGTTTGATAACTGCACTGCCCTTGAACTGCTTGAAGTTCCTGAAAGCGTAACAACCATAGGCATAAACGCTTTTGTTAACTGCGGCAGCCTTACCCTTAAGGTTAAAAAAGATTCTGTGGCTCATACTTATGCGCTTGAAAACAACGTTGATTTTGAGCTTATCGGCGGCGGAAACGTTGAGCCTGAAAAAACTGTTGTTTCAATTTCAATCAAAACCAACCCAACCAAAACAAGCTACACTGCAGGTGAAAAAATAAACACCGCAGGTATGGTTATTGCCGTTAATTACAGCGACGGAACAACCGCAACGGCAACAAGCGGATTTGAACTTGATACACAGTATGCAACGGGCAGCGGCACAAAAACCGTTACCGTAAAGTATAAGGGTAAAACAGCAACTTTCACAATCACGGTTTCGCCTGCGTCGGCAAAAACCGTTGTGGGAATGCAGATTCAGAAACTGCCCGATAAGGTTGATTATAACTACAAATCAACCCTTTCAACGGCAGGTATGGTGCTTTTGGTTGAATATTCAGACGGCACAACAGGCACCGTAACAAACGGTTACAAGGTGTCTGCAACTGAGCTTAACAAAACAGGGGCGCAGACAGTTGAGGTCAGCTATGAAGGCTTTACTGATGAATTCACCGTTAACGTAACTTATGCCTGGTGGCAGCTGATTATTATGATTCTGCTTCTCGGCTTCCTTTGGTATTAATAAAAAAAACAGGCTTGCAGCAACAGCTGCGAGCCTGTTTTTTTTAAGATGATAAACGTGATATAACAGATGTTATTATTATGCAGGGACAGCCATTGTGACTGTCTGATAAAACACGGGGTAGGGCGGCTTGCCCTCAAGTCGCCGCTGATTGTGTCTGACGTTAAACGGTGGGATGCGGGCATCCCGCCCTACGCAGTTGCCGTGGTTTGCATTGCTGTTCAATAAATCCTGTAGGGGATGGGTCACCCGTCCCGAAAAAAACATTTTACTGCTTCTGATTTGTGTTCATTGAGTTGCGGTAAACAAAGAAGCGGCAATAGAGATATTCTGTTACAAGGTTGATAAGCATTGTGCCGCCTTCAACGATATATGCGTTGATGTGACCCTCAAGGGCGTGTGTCCACCAGGTTGAAACAGGTGCAAAAACGCAATAGAAAAGAGCAACCTTGAGCATTGCAATCGGGATGTTATTAGCTGATTTAAAGGTGAATTTTCTGTTGAACGTGAAATTCCACAGAACGGAAAGCGTCAGTGAAATGATATATGACCAAGTGTTGCCAAGGTGAAAAACTTCCATAAACAGGGTAAAGGAGCCAATCTGAATTAAACCTGCCGAAGCAGAAAAAAGAGCAAACTTTATCACTTGAAAAAAGTTTTCCTTTTTAGTCATTTTTTTGTTTTCACTCATTTATTTTGCCTCCTTTTCATATTTCAGCTTAAGTGCGGCAACTCTGCAGGCTCTGTTATAAGCCAGAGCAAAGTATTCTTCGGTTTTCATTACGGAGTATGGGTGGTTATCAAATCTGCCGGGTTTGCTCGTTATGCTCAGCTCAAACGAGAGGGGGGCGTCATAGTTTGCCTGCGCCAGTCTTTTGGCAACAGAATCCCAATCGGTTATGCCGTCAAAGGGCAGAAGATGCAAATCGTCATGCCACGTTCTTATTCCGCCAAAATCACTCACACCCAGATTGTCGTTAAGGTGCGTGCAGATGAGTCTGTCGCCGTAAAGAGCGCACATATCTTTGCTGTAGTTATAGCAAAGCTCGTGGCCTGTGTCCCAGCAGAAGCCGACGCTTTTTTCACTTTTGAGAGCATCAAGCAAAACTGCAAGATGCTCTTCGCCCTCTGTGTTTTCAAGCGCAAGCTTAACACCAAGCTCGGAGGCTTTTTTGGCAACCGCGCCGTAGCGTTCAATTCCTGCGGCTGTGTTAACAAAATCATTATCATAACCGATGAATGCGTGTGTAACCATAACGGGTATTTCGTGCTTTGCACACACCTCAAGGCACTCAATCAGCTCATTTTTGCCGATTTCGCCGCTTTCATCGTTTCTCCAAAGGTCATCGCTTTTGTTAAACGGGGCGTGGTAGGAGGGGATTTCCATTCCAAGCTCTTTTGAAAGGGTAACAAGCTCCCCAACCGGTGCGTGTCTTTTGCAGTCATCAATAAAAAACGCTTCAAAGCCTGCGCTTTTCATCAGCCTTACCTGCTCGGTGTAAGGCATATCAAAGCCTTCGATTATGCCGAGGCAGAGCTTTTGGTTATACATTAAATATACACCTCCGTAATCCTTCTGTTTTTATGGTAAACCTGCAAGGTGAAAATGTCAACACAATTGACGAAATAATTGCAATGTGGTAAGATTCAATTCAACGGAGGTGTTTTTATGGGCGTTATTATCGGCATTGGCGGTGGCAGATACAGCGACGGCGAGGTTAAGCCGATTTTTGAAAAGATAGTTTCTTTAAGCGGCAAACAAAACCCCAAGGTGCTTTTTGTGCCAACGGCAGGCTTTGACGATATGGAGGGCGATGAAGATATTTTTGCCCTTTTTGAGCAGCTTGACGCAACTGTTTCGCCTTTACTTTTGACAGATGAAAGCCTGACGTATGAGGAAATCGAAAATGCAATTCTCACAAGTGACGTTGTTTATGCAGGCGGCGGTAATCTGAAATTTCTTATGGATACTTGGAAAAAAACGGGGGCTGACGTTGCCTTTAAAAAAGCATATGAAAAAGGCGTTATTCTTTCAGGTTACAGCTCAGGCTCAATGTGCTGGTTTGCTGAAGGCTATGACGATTGCGGCGAAAACCACGAGTTTATGTTTGTTGATTGTCTGGGTCTGCTGCCTTATTGTAACTGTCCTCATTATGAAAGTGATTATTGGCAACGCTTTAAGGATGCCGTTAAGTCACGCAACGTTGACGGCCTTGCTATTGAAAACGGCGCGGCATATATTTATGATAACGGCAAGGTTACAACAATGCACGGTAATGACGGCGGCAGTGTTTATCTGCTTAAAAAGGATAGCGGCTTCGCAGAAGAAGTTCTGAAATGAGTATATATATAATGTATATAATATATATTACATATTAATATAGTAACACATCAAAGTCCGGCATTTATTGCCGGGCTTTTTTATGCTTCGGGAGTGATTATGCGATGCAGAAACACTCGTTTTTAGGGTGGCTGAGGTGTGCTTAACACAAAGCACGAGTGAGGCCGATTATTATACAAAAACGCAGCTTATTTGTTACAAAAAAGTTACAAAAAGTTACAAGCATAACTGTGTTTTTGGCGGCATAAAAATTAGCAAAGGCGGCAAAAATCTCAAAATCGGTTATTTTATGTTAATTTTGGGTAATAATAGCTTTAACGGCAAAAATTTCAGCCAAGTAAAGCACTGAAAAAGCCGAATTATTATTCTTAATCAGAAATATGTAACCCATTTTTACCCTTTTGTAACCACTTTGTAACTTTTTCTGTTTTCCACAAAAGAATTGACAGTTTTTGACAAAATCGGCCCATATGTAGTGGAGGTGCAAAGGGGTATCGGCAAAAAAATATCGATTGATTTGTGCAAAATGAACAAAAAATCAATCTCAAAAAATTTGACAAATAAAACATTTGCCAATATAATAGCAAGCGTTGCAAAAGGAAATCGAGGAAAGCCTTGATAAGTTACCGTTTTTTATGCGGTAATTGCTTGTATCAGACAGACCAAAAAACTACTAATGCGCAAAATAAGGAGAATTTTTATGTTTAAAAAATTGCACTCCGAAACATCGGTAACGCACAAGAAAAGCTTCCGTGTTCTCACGTCGGTTTTTGCTGCTGTTTTTGTGTGTTCCGCTACCATTAATGCGTTTGCAACCGCAAACGATTATATCCCGGTAGAAATAGTTGACGGAGAAAAAACCGTTTCGGTTTCAGCAAGAAGTTCTGACCCTGAAAAGGTAATTGCCGCTGCAGGCATTAAGCTTAATGCCAACGACGAGGTGGTTCTTACCGATTACAGCGAAACTAACGGCGGTACAATCGTAATCAACAGAGCAAAGATTGTCAGAATCGAAGATAATGAAATTATCGGCTATTACGTTGGTTATGATGAAACACTTAACGATATGCTTGTTGAGAACGAAATCACACTTGTTGACGGTGACGTTCTTAGCGTAAGCAAAGAAACACCCGTTTATGACGGCATGCTTGTTAACATTGACAGAGCTTTTGGCGTTGGTCTTGAATATGACGGCAACGCAATCACTCTTTCGCTCACAAGCGGCACTGTTGCAGATGCGCTCAAGGCTGCAGGCGTAACGGTTGGCAAAGATGATATTGTTACACCTTCGCTTGATACTGAACTGAGCGAATATACCCACATTGTTATTCAGCGAGTAACGTTTGAAACTGTTACTGAAACTGAAGAAATTGAATTTGACACCAAGAGAGTTGAAAATTCAAACCTTTACGTTGGTGACAACGAGGTAACAACCAAGGGCGTTAACGGTGAAAAGGTTTATACCTACACAGAAAAATATGTTGACGGCGTTTACGTTGACAGAACTCTTGAAAAAGAAGAAACAGTCAAGGAACCTGTTGATGAGGTTATCACCGTAGGCACAAAGAAAGTTGATACTCTTTCTGCTTATAAGAACACAACAGCTCCCATTTCAGAGCTTGACGTGCCCGATGACCTTAAGCTTGATAAAAACGGTATGCCCAAGAACTATAAGAGCAAGGTTAATGCAAAGGCAACGGCTTACACAGGCGACCCTGCAACAGCATCAGGCAGAACACCTATGCCCGGCCACATTGCAGTTGACCCCAATGAATATCCATATGGCACAGAGCTTTACATTGTTTCTGCTGACGGAAGCTATGTTTACGGCTACTGCATCGCTGCTGACACAGGCGGATTTGTTGAGATGGGCAACACAGACGTTGACCTTTATCTTGATAATGAAGATATGTGCTATAACTGGGGTAACCGTGATATCATTATTTACGTTCTTTAATCAAAAAAGCTTGCATCGTTTATGATGCTATCTTTCTTTTTGGTGCCTTCAGGTGTGGAAATAAACCCCTGGTTCTACCAGGGGTTAAAGACGGCTTCAGCAAAGCCAAAACGGGCGAGCTCAAAGCAAGCCCGAAAGGTTGAAAGATAATCAAACCTCCAAGTATAATAGTAATGGTTT
>JAZNDY010000275.1:0-10996 GCA_045588295.1 Acutalibacteraceae bacterium | reverse complement strand
AACGATACTTGTTGCAGAAACAACTGCGTGCTTCGCATTCTTCTGTAGGTCAGGAATGTTGAGCACACCGCAGTTGCACATTGTTGGCTTAACCTTGTAAAGGCTCTTTGCAACGATGTCGCTGAGAGGTCCTGCATAGGGTACGTATGAGTCAACACCCTCCTCGAAGGTGAGCTTTTTGTCTCCGCCCATATCGTATCTCTGCCAGTTTCTTGCTCTGTTTGAGCCTTCACCCCAGTATTCCTTAACGTAAACGCCGTTAACGAGAAGCTTGTTTGTGGGGCTTTCGTCAAAACGTGCAAAGTATCTGCCGAGCATAAGGAAGTCAGCACCCATTGCAAGAGCAAGAGTCATATGATAATCGTGAACAATACCGCCGTCAGAGCAGATGGGAACGTAAATGCCTGTTTCTGCATAGTATTCATCTCTTGCAGCTGCAACTTCAATAAGAGCTGTTGCCTGGCCTCTGCCGATACCCTTTGTTTCTCTTGTGATACAGATTGAGCCGCCGCCGATGCCGACCTTGATGAAGTCTGCGCCTGCTTTTGCAAGGAACATAAAGCCATCTCTGTCAACAACGTTACCTGCGCCAATCTTTACCTTATCGCCGTATTTTTCGCGAACGAAAGCAAGAGTCTGTTCCTGCCAAACTGTGTAACCCTCTGATGAGTCAATGCAAAGAACGTCTGCGCCTGCTTCAACAAGTGCGGGAACTCTCTTTTCGTAGTCAAGAGTGTTGATACCTGCACCAACAATATAGCTCTTGTTTGCATCAAGAAGCTCCTGGGGATTCTCTTTATGCTGTGAATAATCCTTACGGAATACGAAATAGCTGAGTTTTCCTTCGCTGTCAATAAGAGGAAGTGAATTGAGCTTATGCTCCCAGATGATATCGTTAGCATCCTTGAGAGTTGTTGAATCGGGTGCGGTAATAAGCTTATCAAAAGGAGTCATAAAATCGGCAACGCGTGTTTCGGGATTCATTCTGCTGACTCTGTAATCTCTGCTTGTAACAACACCGAGAAGCTTGCCGTGAGCTGAGCCGTCATCTGTAACAGCCATTGTGCTGTGACCGGTTTCTTCAACAAGTGCAAGAACTTCAGCAAGAGTTGAATCAGGCTTAAGGTTTGAATCGCTTACAACAAAGCCTGCTTTATAATTTTTTACTCTTGCAACCATAGCAGCTTCGTCTTCAATGCTCTGTGAACCGTAAATAAATGATACGCCGCCTTCTTTTGCAAGGGCAATAGCGAGAGTGTCGTTTGAAACCGACTGCATAATAGCCGAAACCATAGGAATGTTAAGGCTCAGGGGGCATTCTTCTTCGCCCTTTCTGTACTTAACAAGAGGTGTTTTCAGTGAAACGTTCGCAGGGATACAATCTCTTGATGTGTAACCGGGGATGAGAAGATACTCACTGAATGTTCTTGAAGGCTCCTGACAATAAATTGCCATTTTAATCACTCCTTATTTATTGATTAATGTTTTAATTATAAACTATTTATCTGCAGAATTCAACAACGTAATTGTCGATACTTGCTTTAATTATTTCAACTGCCTTTTCTCTGTTCTGAATCTCATCAACAACGGTTTCTTTGCCTTCAAGATTCTTATAAACCGAGAAAAAGTGTCTCATTTCTTCAAACAGGTGTTTGGGAAGCTCTGAAATATCCTTATAATCATTATAGTTGGGATCATTAAAAGGAATTGAAATGATTTTTTCGTCAAACTTGCCGCCGTCCTTCATGGTGATAACACCTATAGGATAGCAACGCACAAGCGTCATAGGGTCAATGCTTTCACTGCTGATAACAACAACGTCAAGCGGGTCGCCGTCATCACCGAACGTTCTTGGAATAAAGCCGTAGTTAGCAGGGTAATGTGTTGAGGTGTAAAGAATACGGTCGAGCATAAGCAGACCTGTCTCCTTATCAAGCTCATACTTCTTTTTGCTGCCTTTTTTGATTTCAATAACAGCCATAAAATCTTCGGGAGCTATCCTTTTGGGGCTGATATTGTGCCAGATATTACTCATAAAATCGCCTTCTGTTATTCAGAATTTTAATTCATACAGATTTAACGTAAGTCATAAATCTGTATTTGATGCCGTCATGCTCGTTTTCTTCACCCTCGTCAGCAACCGACCAACCATCAATTTTATCAAGGTTAGGGAAGAATTTATCTGCAGGCTTTGCAGTTTCAACCTTTGTAACGTAAACAGTATCGCAAAGGTGCAAAAGCTGCTCATAAACGCTTGAACCGCCAATCACATAAACCGTGTTTGTGTCATATCTTTCAAGCTGTTCTTTAAGCTCATCAAGTGAGTGGCAGGTTATAACGTCGGGAGCTGACCACTCTTTATCATTCGTGATAACGATATTAACTCTGTTAGGTAAAGCTTTGGGGCCGGGAAACGTCATAAAAGTTTTTCTGCCCATAACAACAACGTTACCCGTTGTTTTTGCCTTAAAAAACTTCATATCGGCAGGAATATAGTTAAGCAGTGAATCACCGTTGCCGATAGCCCAGTTGTTATCAACATTAACAATTGCTTTCATTCAATTATACCTCTACACACAAACTCAAATATACAACAAATCAGATTGCCACGGGGATTTTATCCGTAAACTCATGGAACTGATAATTTTCAATTTTAAAGCTATCCTTTGTGAAAGAATAGAAATCGGTTACGTTCTTATCAAGAGTTACCGTGGGAGCATCGAAGGGTGTCTTTTCAATAAGCTTTTCAACAATAGGTACGTGACGGTCATAAATATGTGCATCAGCAATAACGTGAACAAACTCGCCAACCTCAAGACCGCTGACCTGAGCAAGCATACAGGTAAGAGCCGAATACTGGCAAACGTTCCATATGTTTGCTGCAAGCATATCCTGCGAACGCTGGTTGAGGATAGCATTAAGCTTATTGCCCGTAACGTTAAAAGTCATACCGTAAGCACAGGGATAAAGAGCCATTTCGCTCAGATCCTGATGATTATAGATGTTTGTGAGAATACGTCTGCTCTGAGGATTATGCTTCAAATCATAAAGAACGCGGTCAACCTGATCCATATCGCCTTCTTTATAATGGTGCTTAACTGCAAGCTGATAGCCGTATGCTTTACCGATTGAGCCGTTTTCATCAGCCCACTGATCCCATACGTGGCTGCCGAGGTCATTGATATTGTTTGATTTTTTCTGCCATATCCAAAGCATTTCGTCAACCGCACTTTTGAGGAAAGTTTTTCTTAAAGTAAGAATGGGAAATTCCTCTGCAAGGTTATAGCGGTTAACAACGCAGAACTTTTTGATTGTATGCGCCGGGGTTCCGTCTTCCCATCTGGGGCGAACGTCAAGGTCTGTATCCCAGATTCCGTTCTGAAGAATATCCTTGCAGGTATCAATAAAAACTTTATCGGCAAAGCTCATCGGGTTAACCTCCCAGTTTTCTGATATAATCGCCAATCCCCTGTTCAAAATTAACACCCAGGCGGGTATCGGTTTTGGCGGTATAAGTTCTTTTGATTGCGCCGCAGGTGAAATCAAGCGCAATGTCAGCACTGTCTGAAATATTTTTGCCGCTCAAATATGCACCGCTAAGCGCTGAAGCAAAAATATCACCTGTTCCGTAATAGATTCCGTCTTATTCTTCTGAAAATTTATAATGGATATCACCGTTATTATAAACCGCACAGCCAATTTCATCGTGGCTGAACGCAACGCCCGTGAGGACTATGGTTTTTGGGCCGAGAGAAGTGAGTCTGCTAAGCAAAGCTTCAATATAATCCTTGGAATAAGGCGGTTCAACATAATTTTCACCAAGCAGAAATGCAGCTTCGGTAAGGTTAGGAACAATTATATCCGCCTTGCCGCAAAGTTTTGCCATTTCTTTGGCAAAATCTTTTTCAAAGGTGGTATACATTCTGCCGCTGTCAGCCATAGCAGGGTCAACAAGCACAACGCTGCTTTGTTTTCTGAAAGTGTCAATAAAATCGCACACCATCTCAACCTGCTCGGTTGAGCCGAGGAAACCGCTGTAAATGCCGTCAAACTCAACACCAAGCGATTGCCAGTGCGCCGCAACTGCAGGTAAATCGTTAGTTAAATCACGGTAAGTATAGCCTGTGATATCACCTGTGTGGGTTGATAAAACAGCCGTAGGCAACGCAGCTGTTTCAATGCCCGCGGCAGAAATGATGGGCAATGCAGCAGTCAAAGAGCATTTGCCTATACCGGAAATATCGTGAATTGCGGCAACTCTCTTTTGCTTTTCCAAATTTCCCACCCTTTAAATAAGTATTTTTACTATTATACAACCCGATTTGAAAATTTTCAACACTCAAAATTAATTTTGTATATTTTAATTCTTTATTGACCGGACTAACAGATTTTTTTGGTTATTGCGTGAAAAAACACTTTACATATCTTCAAAAAAGTGCTAATATGAACAGGTATTTAATGTTTATACAAATTTTTAACACAAAGGAGATTTTGTAATGAAAAACTTCAGCAAAAAAGTTATCAGTATCATTCTCGCTTTGTCAATGGTATTTGCCTGCGCTTCGTCAATGGGCGCATCTGCTGCTTCATCAGCCGGTGAGTTCTTCACGGACGTTGGCGTTTATGCTTTTGACAAAATTCTCACAGCTGTTATCGGCGCTCTCAACCTCGTTATTCCTGACAGTGACGAGATTATGAAAATGTCAGATTACACTGACGAATACTTCTTCAAGGGCACACTTGATGAAAACGGTGACCCCTCAATGATTAACGAAGCTGCAGAGGGTGCTAAGTGGAAGCTCGGCTACGGCAAGGCTTCAGTTGTTCCCGAAGACTGGCAGACCAAGGACTATTACCTTGGCGGCTTTATGTCAATGCAGAACGGTATGGCAAACAAAATTGAAGAAGTTGTTGACGATATGCAGGTAAGAGTTATCGCTGTTGACGACGGTTCAGGCAGAGGCATTGCTGTTTTTGCAAACATCGACTCAATCGGTATGTCAAACTATGACATCAAAAACATCAGAAAAGCTCTTATCGAGCTTATGCCCGACACAAAGTTCAGCACAATCACAGTTACCGCAACTCACGTTCACAGCGGCGTTGACACTCAGGGTCTGTGGACTAACCTCTTCCCCAAGCTCCTTGGTAACATTGCAAAGAACTATATCGGTATCGGTCAAATGACTCCCGGTGTTGACACCGAATATATGGCATTCCTCACAGAAAAAGCTGCAGGTGCAATGAAGGATGCTATCGAAGATATGACAGAAGGCACAATGAAATATGCTGTTAAGGAACTCAACGAAGATTACTTTAACAACAAGAACAGACCTTCATCAGATTCTCTCATTCAGGAAATGGCAAGATTCACTTTCACTCCCGATGACGCATCAAAGAAAGAAACTCTCATCGTTAACTATTCAGCTCACCCCGACATCCCAGGTCTTGCAGTTGATAAGGTTGATAACGGCAGACAGCTTTCAGGTGACTACGTTGTTCACATGGGCAAGGTAATCGAAGAAGCAGGCAAGAACTTTATGTTCTTTAACGGTGCTATCGCCGGTATTTATGCAGGCAGACACCCCGCAAGCGACGGTGTTCCCACAGAAAGACGCTGGAACGAATCACAAAGAATCGGCCGCGAACTTGGCACAATCGCTCTTAACCTCACAAATTCAGAAGAAGTTATCCGCGCAAACGCTGACTGGGATACTCTCAACAAAGAGATGGAAATCGGCGGCGAACACTACACACTTTGGTTTGAAGGCTGGGAAGCTGCAACAGAAAAAGAGCTTGATCCCATTCTCAACGTTATGATTTCTGAGGCAAAAATAAGAGTTACCAATCCCCTTATTCAGCTTGTAGGTAAGCTTGGTCTTGTTAACTACAACGTTTACAAAGAAGGTCTCAGATACTACATCTTTGTTGAAGTCGGTTATATGGAAATCGGTGACGTTAAGGTTGTTCTTATGCCCGGTGAAATCGTTCAGGACCTTATCGAAGGCGGTTCATCTCTCACAGCAGAAGGCTCTGCAACAGGCAAAGACTTCGGTCTCCCCTGCATTGACGACCTCTTCGGTGAAGATACACTCTGCTTCGGTCTTGCAAACGATGCTATCGGATACGTTGTTCCTGATAACGATTACAAACTTGCTCTTATCGCAGGCCACTATCAGGAAATGATTTCTCTCGGTAAGTATGCAGCATCATCCATTATGGAAGAATTTGTTAACATTCAGGAATACGTTGCTGAAACCGATGCAGTTCCTGCCTAAAAAAATATTTAAGAGCTCGCTTCGGCGGGCTCTTTTTTATTGCAAAATACGATTTGTTTTGTTAAAATGCTCTTATAAACTTTTTGCGGAGGATATTATGCAGAAATTCATTAGTTTGATTATGAGTTTGATAACGGCATTCTCACTTGCGGCAGAGGGCATTCCGTATATGTTCAAACCCACACTTGAGATTGATGCTTCTGTTTCGCTCGGTGAAATTTCAACAAGAGCAACAGGCTATCTTTACGGCATAGCGCAGAGCAACGTGCCCGATTCAAACATCATCGAAAGCCTTGATATATCAAGCGTTTCACAAAAAGTAATCGGCGGCTTGCAGCATCCCATCGGCGACGTTGACGAGGTTTCACCTCAGCTTGAGAACTGTGACTACGTTGTGGTTTATCTTCAAGACTGCTTTGACACCTGGTATTATTGCCATGAAGAAATAAACAATATGCGAAAAAACGGCACTTATGACGGGCTTGAATTTATGCGCAAACGTTTTTTGCCCCAGGTCAAAGAAAACGTTACAAAACTTTCACAAAAAGATTATGCAGATAAGCTGGTTTATTGCCTTTACAATGAATGCGATAACGCAGTGTGGTTCGGCACACCTAATGAAGATTTCACGTGGAATGCGTTTGATGAAAGAGCCAGATCAGAATTTTATGCCGCGTGGAAAGAGACGTATGAACTTGTTAAATCCATTGACCCTGAAGCTCTTATAGGCGGCCCCGGTTATTGCGATTATGATGCGTTTGAAATCCGTGATTTTCTTGAATTCTGCCAAGAAAACAACTGTCTGCCTGATGTTATGATATACCATGAGCTCAGCGAAACCTCATCTCAGCTCTGGGACGTTCACCTCAACGAATACCGTTCTGTTGAAAGCGCACTCGGTATAGGTGAATTGCCCGTAATCATCACCGAATACGGCACAATGCAGGAATGCGGCGCACCGGGTGATATGCTTAAATATATGGTGCAGATTGAAAAAACAGGCACTTATGCCAACGTTGCATACTGGCGCTTGGCAAACAACCTTTGCGACACCGCGGCTGATAACAATTCACCCAACTCAAACTGGTGGCTTTACCGCTGGTATGCAGATATGAACGGTGATTTGCTCCAAAGCAAAATCATAGATATACCCCATTCCGATTTTGCAAACCTCATCAAATATAACCGCAAGCAATTCTGCTATGACGAATTGACAGGTTTGGCTTCACTCGACGGCAAAAAGCTTGAAATCCTTTGCGGAGGAAGTGATTATTCTGCTGACGTTGTAATCAAAAAGCTCAACAAAACAAACTTTGGAAACGCCAAAGTTAACGTTAAGATTGAGTGCGTATATTTTGAGGGTTTAAGCGGAATTGTCAATAAGCCGATAACGATAAAAGAGTATACAGACAGAATAAGTAACGGAAAGCTAAAAATCAGATTCAGCGAAATGGATCCCACTGCAGTTTATCATATAGTTGTAACAGAAGCTTTTGAGGATAAAGAAACATATATAAATAATTCGTTACCTGTCAGATATGAATTTGAAAACGGCACTCTGCTTGGCAACGCCTACACATACGACAGCGCTTACGCAACAACGGGGCTGCAAAACGGAATGGTTGGCGGTATGGAAAAAATCGGTGACGGTGTTACGCTTGATTTTGATGCACCTAAAAGCGGTAATTACCGCATTGATTTTATATTCGGCAACTCAAACGACGGTTTAACCGCCGCAGACAGGACTTACACAACAGCGTTGATGACCGTTGACGGTAACACAAGCGAAATCTGCCTGCCAAACACAATCAAAAGCGAATATACGGATAAATTCAGCATTGAAATGCCGCTTTCAGAAGGTAAACATACAATAAAAATTGAGCATAAAAAAGGTACTTTTGTGCTTGACAGTATGCTCGTAAGACCTGTTGATAACAATAAGGATATTACGCTTTTGCCTGATTCTGACAGGAGTATTGACGGTATAACATCTTATCTTGCAGTTGCACCGCAAGACGGTTTTTACGAGCTTGAAACAACAGAAAATGCAGAGCTGACCATTGACGGTGCTTACGGCAAGCTTAACGGTACAGCGGCGGTTGTTTATCTGCGCAGAGGTCTGAATTATATTGATATTAAAACAACCAATGCGCCTTTAAAAGTTAGCTTAACTGAAAAAACAGGCTTCACCGCAAGCTGTAAAGCTTCAGATTTATTGCTTGACGGCGGTGCAATCCTCAACAAAGACGGATACATTCAGAGTATGGACGCAGAAAATGGTTGCGCATCATTTACTGTAAATACACCGCAAGAAGGCAGTTACAGAGTAACACTAACTTATTCAAATAATCTTGAGGGCGGTTACCACGCATATAACGTTGACCTGATTGAAAGCTTTGTCAGCGTTGAAACCGTATCGGGCACGCAAAACGTTTGGTGCAGAAGCACTTACAGCTGGGATACATATAAAACAGTCACCTTTAACGTTGAGCTCGAGAAGGGCGAAAACAATATCACACTCTCAAACAATGGCGGGTATAATTTTAACGGAGCCGTGCCTGTAACTCCTAGAATAAAAAGCATAACTGTAAATCGCGCAGTTTCGGAGGTATAAAATGGATACGGCAACCGAAGCAATCAGAGAAAAACTGTTTGCATTAAAAGATGACGGCTACAAAGCTTTTCATTCAAAGCTTATGCCTGACGTTGACCCTGAGCGGATTATCGGCATACAGATACCCAAATTAAGAAGGATTGCAAAGGAATTAAGAAACACTCCCGAAGCAGAATTTTTTCTTAATCAATTGCCGCACAAATACTATGAAGAAAACAATCTGCACGCTTTTTTAATTGAGCAAATCAAAGACTTTGACAGCTGTGTAAAAGCTGTTAACAAATTTCTGCCGTATATTGATAACTGGGCAACGTGTGATTCGTTACGCCCCAAGGTTTTCAAAAAAAATTTATTTCAACTTAAAAAACAGTCTTTTGAGTGGATTGATTCAGGCGATACGTTTTCTGTCAGATACGGCATTGAGTGCCTTATGCTGTATTTTCTTGACGATAATTTCAGCATTGAACATGCAAGAAAAATTGCCGCCGTTGATTGCTCGGAATATTACGTGAGCACGATGGTTGCCTGGTATTTTGCAACTGCATTGGCAAAACAGAGCAAGGCAATAATGCCGTTTTTTGAAAACAAACTTCTTGACCCTGTTACGCACAAAAGAGCTGTTCGCAAAGCAATCGAAAGCTATAGGATAAACGACGTTACAAAAAGCAGATTAAAGCAACTCAAATAAACAATATCAGCAATATTTGTCCGATTTTTCTTTCGATTGTTGAAAATAAAAATATATATGTTAGAATAAAAATGCAAAAATTTTTAAGGCGGTGTTACATATGGTGTTTATCATCCAAAAGGTTCTTTCAATCATCACAACCGTTCTGCTTATTATCGGCGGACCGATTTTCGGCAACTTCAAGGCTGATTCAAAGCCCGTCAATCCCGATGAATGCAAACTTAATTTTGCAACAATTTCAGACGTACATATGAAAGATGAATTCGTCCGTCAATTTATGCTTGAACTCGGTTTGAGCGGTATGGAAAATTCAGATTCACGCCTTGATGCTCTTATTGTTTCAGGCGATCTGACTGACCACGGCGAAGCAGACGAATGGGACGCTCTTGCAGAAAGCTTTGCCAAATATGACCCTGCCGACGAGCTTATTCTTGCTTGCGGCAACCATGACACCTGGACCGATGAAAGCTTTGACAAAGCAAAAGAAAATTTCATCAGATACACTCAGCAGATTACAGGCAGAGAAATTGATGAAATGTATTTCTCAACAGAAATAAACGGTTACACTTTTGTTGTTTTAGGCAGTGAAACAGACAGAACAGCTGCATATTTCACAACCGAACAGCTCGAATGGCTTGACAAAACAATGGCTGAAGCATCAGAAAGCGGTTTGCCGATTTTTGTTGTTTCACACTGGCCCATCAACCAGACACACGGTCTGCCCGAAACATGGGGCGACAGTGAGCCCGAACCTGACGACGGCGGTATCGGTGACGAATCTGCTGCAGTTGAAGAAATACTTAAAAAATATAAAAACGTTTTTTACATTTCAGGTCACTTACATAACGGCATCGGCGAAGCCGGCACAGAAAAAATCTGGAGCTACTCCTCTGTTGAATCAGACGGTTCGTTCCACAGCATCAATCTGCCTGCATACACATATTTTAACGCAAGAGGTCAGATGGTTAACGGCAACGGATTCAACTTTGAGGTTTATGAAGATGAAATTATCATCAGAGCAAGAAGCTACTCTGCAGATATATGGTACACCTCATACGAATACGTAATTCCGCTTGTGTAAAATACGGAATTAAAGTTTGCTCAGGAGGAATAAAATGAAAAAATTAATAAGCGTTTTGCTTGCGATTTCAATGATTTTTTCGCTGGTTTCAGTTGCTTTTGCAGAAGAACCGGAGCCTGAAAAATGCAACGGAGATTGCGGCATCCTGCCCATTGTTTACGTGCCCGGATTTGGTGACGGACTTTATATTGACCCCGAAAGCGAAACCCCCACAGCAATATATCCCCCAAGTGCAAAAGATATCATTATGGCTGTTCCGGATTTAATATTCGCAATAATCGGCGTTGCAATCGGCAATGAAGCGCTTTTCGGCAAATCAGCTGGAAGAGCCGCCA
>JAZNDY010000274.1:0-12537 GCA_045588295.1 Acutalibacteraceae bacterium | reverse complement strand
GGCATAACCAAGGACGGCAAGGCGGTTATCGGCACAACGGACGAATATAACACTGTTTATAAAGACCAGCTCAAAGAAGCTATCGGTGGCTTCGGTGCAAGACTTATCAAAAACGGTGTAATTCTGGACGGACCGGATTCGGATTACTACACAACCCGTCACAGCCGCACTGCAGTGGGTATCACAAGAACCGGAAAGGTTGTGTTTATGGTTCTTGACGGCAGGCAGGAGCCCGTTTCCTGCGGCGGCAGTATGGCTGAAATTGCTCACATTATGTTTGAAGCAGGCTGTGTTGAAGCTATCAACCTTGACGGCGGCGGCTCAACAACCTTTGTTGCAAAGCTTGAGGGCGCAGATGAACTCAGCGTTGCAAACAAGCCTTCAGACGGTGCGGCACGTTCAGTCAGCACGTCACTTATAATGGTATCAACAGCTCCCAGCTCAACTGCGTTTGACCACGCAATTATTGAGAGCGAATATGATTACCTCACAAAGGATACAATGCTTCAGCTTACAGCTTCAGGTGTAAGCGCAACGGGTAATGCTGCAGAAATTCCTGCAGGTGCAATTTGGGCGGTTTCCGATGAAAGCTGGGGAACGGTTACGCAAAACGGCGAGTTTACAGCTTTGCGCAACGGTTCGGGCGAGGTTAACCTTGTTCTTGACGGCACCGTTATCGGCACAAAAACGCTTGAAGTTGTTGTTCCCGATAAGGTTTATTTCACCAAAACAAACATAGATGCGGTTTACGGCGCGGTTGTTGAGCTTCCCGTTGTGGCACTTTACCGCAACAAACCTGTTGCCGTAACGGCAAAGGACATCGTTTTCTCAATGAGCAATGAGCAGGCCGGCGTAATCAACGGCTTCACCTTTGTCGGTACAGACGGCACAGGTATCAAGAGCGTAACGGTTTATGCCGCCCCCGTATCTGATTCTGAAGCAACGGCTTCCGTTATTATTTCACTTTATGAAATGGGTGAACTCTCATTTGACTTTGATCAGGCAACGGGCGGTGACCGTACTCTTGCTTGGTACAGAGAGGTCAGCAACTCAACAACTGACGATAATAACCTTTATCATGCAGTTGACCCTGCTGAACCGATGGTAACGGAATATTCATTTGCTATCGATATGACGCAGATTCCCATTCCTGACAGACTTGCAGATCTTACAAGTCTGTTGCCCGGTGCAGAGCTTGAAAACGTCTCCGCGTGGAACTTCCTTATGCAGCTTGCTGAGCGTGTGAGCGTTCTGACCGAGGTTAAGCCTACCATTCATATTGACAGCAGATTCAGAGTTGATTATTCGGAACTTAAGGTTATAAACGATTATTTTGAGCTTAAAGACGTTGAGTATGATGAAACAAGCAACACGCTCACCCTTACGCTCAATTGGATTGACCAGACAAAGCCCATTGACCCTGCAATGGCAAATCCGCTGTGCATTCTCAGCGGCATCAAGCTTATACCCAAGGATGATGCTCAATGGAATAATGACCGCATAACGGCTGTTCACGGCGGCGAAATCAACTATAAGGTTTATATGCGTGCAACAGCGCTTTACAGCTTTGCCGGTAAGCCTGAAAATCAGGCTGCATACGGCGTTTATCCGTTCATTAACCCTGACTTACCCACCGAAAAGGGCGGCTGGTTCGGCGACGTTTATGCAGAGTTTGAAGATTCCTACACGCTTTCAAAAGCAGTCAAGGACGGTTGGGTGAATGAAGACGGCGGCTTTGCTTATTACGCAAACGGCGTTAAGTACACAGGCGTTAAGCTTATTGACGGTTATTATTATGATTTTGGAGAAAACGGTATCAACCAGGGCCAGACAAAGCATACAGGCGTTTTCTTTGATGAATCCGTATCACTTTACCGCTATGCAAAGTTTGGCGAACTTGTTTCAGGCTGGCATATGATTGGCGAAGACTGGTATTATTTCCATTCAGACACTATGGCGGCAAAGGCAGGCAATTATAAAGTAGGTGTTGTATTCTTTGACTTTGAAGAAACAGGCAAGCTTGTTTCGGGTGTTTGGGAAAAATGTATTTTTGGTTACAGATATTTCTACGGTCCGTCTTATTATAAGAAGGGTTGGGAAATCATTGACGGCAATAAATACTATTTCGAAAACGGTTACAGATACGAAGGCTACCATTGCGTCAGAGAATCAAACAGCCAGGACTATTATTGGTATGATTTCGGCACTGACGGTATCTGCAATGCAGAGACCATTCCCGACGGCTTCTATGACGATGCAGGCAAGGGCCTTTGCTATGTTATAGATGGCAAGGCTGCAAAGGGTCTTCACAAGATAGACGGCGATTACTATCTGTTTGATTACTTTGCACACGCAGTAACAGGTCAGAGATATGCAGAAACAACGTTCTGCGATTTGCCCATAGGCACCTATTATTTTGGCAATGATTATAAGGCACTCAACGGTGTTGTTGAAACGTCTGACGGTTTGCATTACTATGTCAACGGTAAACGCAGAACAGTCGGCCTTGTTCAGCAGGACGGTGCTTACTATTTCGCAGGCAAAGAAAACGGCGGAATAGTTACCGACCAGGTTAAATATGTTTGGGAAGGCAACGGACTTCTTCCCGAGGCAGAATACGCATTCGGACCCGACGGCAAGATGCTTGACGGTATTGTAGAAAAAGACGGTGTTCTTTATCTCTATAAAACAGGTAAGACTAAGGCTTGGGGTCTTGTTGAAGTTGACGGAGCATATTATTTTGCAGGTACTTCAGACGGCAGAGTTACTGTCAACAAAACCTGCAACGTCTGGGATGACAGCGGCACTTTCCCCGCAGGCGAGTATGCATTCGGACCCGACGGCAAAATGCTTGACGGTATTGTGGAAAAAGACGGTGTTCTTTATTACTACAAGAACGGTAAAGGCAAGGCATACGGACTTATCAAAATAGACGGTGCTTATTATTTTGTTGGCGGTGCAAACGGTGAATTAACCGTAAATCAGGTTAAATATGTCTGGGAAGGCAACGGACTTCTTCCCGAAGCAAACTATGAATTCGGACCCGACGGCAAGATGCTTGACGGCATAGTTGAAAAAGACGGTGTTCTTTATTGCTACAAGCTCGGTAAGGCAAAAGCCTGGGGTCTGGTTGAAATTGACGGCGCTTACTATTTTGCAGGCGGCGCAAACGGTGAAATCACAGTCAACCAGAAAAAGTATGTCTGGGAAGGCAACGGACTTCTTCCCGAAGGTAACTACGAATTCGGACCTGACGGTAAGATGCTTGACGGTTTCGTTGAAAAAGACGGTGTTAAGTGTTATTACGTTATGGGTAAACCCGCAAAAGCAGGTCTTCATTACGTTGACGGCTATTACTACTTTGTAAGAGTAGAAGGTCAGCTTATCGTAAACCAGACTTATTATGTGTGGGAAACCAACGGTCTTTCTGTTGAGATGAATTACACATTTGACGAAAACGGCAGAGTCATCGGTTGAATTTAAAAAATCCGCAGCGCCTCTTTATGAGGTGCTGCGGAGCGATTGTTTAATGATATCAGGGTGAAGTATGAATTACGGCAAAGTTTTTAACAATGCAAAGTGGATAGTTATCTGCAAAATAATGCAGTCCTTGCTGCAGCTTGCCGTAGGTATGCTCAGCGCAAGGTTTCTCGGGCCGTCAAATTACGGTCTGATTAAGTATGCGGCTTCGGTTGTGGCTTTTGCAATGCCGCTTATGAAGCTCGGCCTTGATGCAACACTTGTTCACGAGCTGGTTGAACACCCTGAAAAAGAAGGCGAGATTATCGGCACGTCGTTGCTGATGAATTTCCTTTCCGGCCTTGCATGCATAGGCGGCGTGGTTGCTTTTTCAAGCGTTATAAATGCAGGGGAAAAAGAAACAATAATTGTTTGTTTGCTTTACAGTCTCTCGCTTGTGTTTGCTGCTTTTGAAATGGTTCAATATTGGTTTCAGTATAAGCTGATGTCAAAATATTCCTCGCTTGTAATGCTGGCGGTCTATTTTGTTGTTTCCGCGTATAAAATATTTCTTCTCGCAACGCAAAAGAGTGTTTATTGGTTTGCAGTTTCCAATTCTGTTGAATTCGGTCTGGTTGCGTTTTCGCTTATTGCAATTTTTTTAAAAAAGGGCGGGCGTCTTCGTTTTTCGCTGAAAAACGGAATATCAATGCTCAAAAAAAGCAGACACTTTATGGTTGCTTCGATGATGGTTGTTGTTATCCAGAATACAGACCATATAATGCTGACCCAAATTGCCGGCAAAGCCGAAAACGGTATTTATGCAGCTGCAATAACCTGCACGGCTGTTGCACAGTTTGTTTTTACTGCAATTATTGATTCGTTCAGACCTGTTATTCTGGAAAATAAAAAAGAAAATTCGCCCGAATATGAGCGCAACGTTTCAGGCCTTTATTGTATAACTCAATATCTTGCACTTGTTCAAAGCATATTCTTCACGGTTTTTGCGGAGCTTATAGTTTTTGTTCTTTACGGAGCAGACTATGCCGCAACAGTGACCGTTTTAAGAATCTTAATCTGGTATTTCAGCTTTTCCGTTATGGGTGTTGTGCGCAATGTGTGGATTGTTGCCGAGCAGAAACAGAAATATTTGTGGATTATCAATCTTTCAGGTGTGTTGCTTAACGTTGGGCTTAATGCAATTCTTATTCCTTATTTCGGAGCTTGCGGCGCGGCGGTTGCATCGCTTGCAACCCAGATTTTTGCAAACTTCATTTTCGGTTTTATCTTTAAACCGATCAGAGAGAATAATCGGTTGCTCATAGCGGGTCTTAACCCCAAAATGCTTATAAGCGTGAGCAAAGACGTTGCAGGAATGCTGGTTAAAAAGAAAAAATAAGTAAAAAATTGCCCCGTGATGCGGTTTTGCCGTCACGGGGCGTTATGTCTGTTACTTGTTGCAAGAAAAATCAACGCAGGCTCGCAGTGTTAAGCTGCGAGCCTGTTTTGATGTTTTGTTATTTGATTATTGAAGCAAATGCGTTCAGAATTCCTTTGATTACGGGCCCCATAAATCCAAGGATGATTTCTGAGAAACCGTCTGTGCCGAAGTTGTCGAAGAGGAAGAGACTGATAGTTTCAAGGAAAGGCATATCCTTTTTAACTTCGGGTGCTTCCATAGCTCCGATTTTAATAAGGATTGCGCTGAGTCTTGCTTCTGCTTTGCCGAAAGCATCGGCAGGTGCGGTGTTGTTATCAAGCGTATCTTCTGCCTGCTTTACTGCCGCATCAAGTTCCGCCTTGTCTTCTGCGCTGAGTGCAGATGTGTCAACCTCTTCTGCAGCTGCAAGGTAGGTGTGAAGGTTTCTGACGTCTCTGCCGCACATAAACTGCGGGAAATCGGGTGAGGAATAAACGTCAGTGATGTCATCATGAGCGATAATATGGAAAGCAAACTTGAGGATAACGTCGTTATGCTGTGTCAGGTCGTGACGCTGACCGTGAAAATAGAATGTTGTGTCAGGCAACAGGCCTGCAGATGCGTCAACAACTCTGTCAGGGGAGATGTGGTTGTGGTCAGGGTTGTTGCAATATGTGTTTTTCTGAACGTAATCTTCAGGCAGAGTTTCGCCAACTTTTGCGGCATATGCTCCGAGTGAGGTTGAATCAAGCTGAATGATGAAGTCAGCATTCTGGCTGTCCCAAGTTTCGCCAACGTCGATGAGGGGATAGTCATATTGAGCAACGCAGAACACCTGAACGCCTTTTTCCTGAAGAGTTTTGATGTTGTCAAAGCGGTGAAGCTGTGCCTGATAATATTTATAAGTCTGAGCTTTGATATCTGCCATTTCAGGGTCAGAGAGATATTTTTCTGCGGCTGTGGGGTAAT
Organism: Acutalibacteraceae bacterium; assembly: GCA_045588295.1. Taxonomy (GTDB): domain Bacteria; phylum Bacillota; class Clostridia; order Oscillospirales; family Acutalibacteraceae; genus CAG-177. The sequence continues at coordinate 6,689 of JAZNDY010000274.1, read as the reverse complement.
CGCCTGAGGGGCAGAGTGCCCACATACTTGTGCTTCTTATCATAACGTCTTCAACAAGTGTGTCAACAGCGGCGTTGAGCGCGTCAAGCAGAAGCTCATCAGGCATAATTCTGAAGAGGATTTCAATAAGTCTTGCTGTGTTTTCGTCAAGCAGACCAAGGTTGCCGAGAAAACCGTTATAAAGGAAGTCTTTGTTAAGGAAGTTGATTCTGCCGTTAAAAACGTCGCCGATGATTGTTGAACCGTCAAGGGCAGGCACTATGAATATAACCTTGTGAAGCTCATCCATAACCTCAGGGTGATATTCAAACATTGCGCTTGCAAGGGTGCCGCCCTGGCTGATGGGAACAAGGTTTATCTTGTCGTGACCTGTCTGTCTCTTAACCATCTGAATGTAATCATAAAGCTCATTTGCAAGGTCAATGTGATTACCGAAAGAGTTATAAGTGAAGTAATAAAGATGATCCTTGGGCAGGTCTGTTTCATAAAGATGGAAAGGTATGTGTGAGTTGATGAGAGTCTGCTCTTTTTCAGTGCATTCTGAATAAGGCTTGTAATATCTCTCTAACTGAACGTTGCCTGTGTTCTGGGCTTTAAGGTCGCTGGAATTGATGCCGAAAGCCATACCGATTGCATCAGAAAGGGCGCTTGAAAGACCGATGTCTCTCTGTGTGATAAGCGAAATAACTGCAGGAAGAGCAACCCTTGCGATGAGCTTGGGAAGCTGAATATAAGCCGGGAAAGCTGAAATTCTTTCGCCGTTATCATCAAGCACAAATTCGCCGTTGTCGTCAACAACAAAAACGCCTGACTGACCAAGACCGGGGATGATAACCGTGGGGTAATATTCGCAGTTGCCGTCACAATATATCTTTTCGTCTTCAGCTGAAAAACCGATTACCGAAACAGAAAAGAGCATTGCGGCGCAGAGGATGAGCGAAATTACCGATTTTAATGTTTTTTTCATTCTTGCTACCTCTCTTTTGTTGATATGTTAATTATTTTAACACGGTTGCTTTGACATTTCAATACAAAACAACCTTAATTTGCATAATATTTTTTAAACTTTTGCCAACGATTTAAGTGTTTTTTCTGCTGCTTCACGCAGGCAGAAGCCTGTTAAAATAACTGCATCGGAGTTGTATTTTTCAAGCGTTTCCGAAAGAGCTTCTTTTGTTTGGCTGCAGGGATTGCTGTGTGCGTCATAAATTGCATCAAGCAAATCGCAGCACATTGAAAATTTTCTGACCCATTTCTGCATTTCTTCAAACAGAGGCACGCTTGTGTTGCTGATAAGAGCAAGGCATTTTCTCATGTTGGCTATGTAATCTGCAAGGCAGGCAAGCGCCTCTTCCTTTTTGCCGCAGCTTTCAAGGAAGGCAACCTGCATAAGTTTTTCGCCCATAAATGCCGAGCTGTATTTTGAAAGGCAGGAAACACCAAGATGGTCTGCAAAATATCCGAAAAGCTCAGCGTCGTCGCCGAGTATTGTTTTGTGAGCATTTTTGAGCGAATCGTCAGGGTTATATGCAAGCGGATTCCAAAGGTAATCCGCAACTGTCATCAGCGGAATTTTGGAACATTCCGCATATTCCATAACGTTTGAAATAAGTCCCTCGCAGTGCTTATAGAGGTCTTTCTCTCTGCCAATTAATGCGCCAAGATGCATTTCATGATACATCTCACAATCGTTTACAGGGTAGTTATCCCAATAAAGCGGTCTGTGCTTGGCGGCACGCATAAGCTCGTCAGCTTCTCTGACGGTAAGAACGCGTGAGCAGATTTCTGCGCCTGTCCAGAAAAGGTCAACGTCACTCGGGATGCCCGAGCCGAATTTTGAAATATAATATCCGTTTTCATCGCCGCTGTACTGTGTGGGGCAAACTGTCAGAGTGGTTGACGGGTCAACCTTTTTAAGTGCCGCATACGTTTTATTTATAAGATAAACGTGCGCTTCAACCACCTCTGCAAAAGCGGCTGAATCTTCTTCATACTGGAATTCCCACGGGATATCGTCAAGTAACAGGCCGAAGTTGCGTATGCCGATATCATAGAGGCTCATAAACTTTGCAATCAGTTTTTCAAAATCGGAATCGGAAGAGTATTTATATGTCAGACCCGGGCCGACTGCCCAGTGGAAATCAAGAAAATTCTCTTTTGCCGTTTCAAAAAGTGCTTTCAGCTCAAGCAATTCCTCGCTCGGATAAAGCTCGCGCCATTTTTCTCTGTGATAAAGGTCATCTTTGGGCGCATAGAAAAACGCATTCATTCCGTTTGCCGCCATAAGCTTCATAACGGAAACACGCTTTTTGCTCTCCCAGGTGTTGCCGTAAAAGCCTTCAATATAACCTCTTTTTTTGAACAGGGGATAATCCTCAAGCTCGCCGGTTTTTAATTCACCGTTTGTGATGAGCTTGGCAAGTGTGTGTGCCGCGCGGAATATTCCCTTTTCGCAGGAAGCTTCAATAACAGCTCCGTTTTCGCTGACGGTTATGAAATATTTTTCATCGGTAAGGCGTGATATCTCATCAACATAGGTTGTTTTTTTGTTGCTGATGCAGTTTAATGCAACGTTGTATCCGCCTGAAACAGGCAGAGAATAAGCTGCAAAAACCTTTTCTGCGGTTGCCGCAAAATCACCCGTAACACAGAGTGAATCAACCGCAACGCTTGTGCCGTTAAGGCTGTTTTTTTGAGGAATGGGATAAATCACAGGTGCTTAATCTCCTTTTTGTATTTTTCAATAAGGCGGTTGTTTATTTCATCGCCGCCGTCAACGTTTGCGCTGCAGAAATGCTCGGGATAAAAGCCTTTTGCGGCGCAAAGCTCAACCGCACGCGCTACTGATGCATTAAGAAGCATAGCACCGGCAACGGTTGAAGTGGCGCAGATTTTGCCTTCAACGCCGTCAACCTCAATGCAGGCGTCGCCAACACATCCGCAGTTATCAAGAATAATATCTGCAATTTCACACAGCCTTTTGCCGCTTTTGTGGCGTGACGCCCCTGCGTTTGTGTGCCTGAGGTTTGTCAGGGCAATAACGGTGAGTCCCTTTGCCTTGCAAAGCAGCGCCATATCGATAACAACACCGTTTCTGCCCGAGTTTGAAATGATAACGATAACGTCGCCCGATTTCATTTTATAATCGGCAAAAATTTTGTCTGCAAGACCCTCTTCGCGCTCGGCAACGGTGCTGCCTGCGGCGTCAACGTGGAGCATCAGCGTGTCAATCAGCACGGGCTGAATGTTAAGCAGACCGCCCGCTCTGTAAAAAAGCTCTTCGCTGAGCATATGCGAATGCCCCGTGCCGAAAAGGAAAATACGTCTGCCGTCAATCAGGGCAGAGCTTAACGCCGCCGCCGTTGCTTCCATTGATTCATCGCATTTTTCTTCAATCTGAGCAATAACGTTTTTTATGTTTTCTATATATTCAAAATTTTTCTTCATTTCAATTCCCTCGCTGCCTTCAATGCGCCCTCCTCAGGCGGCATATCAAGAATTTCTGCTTTGATATCAGGAAAAGCTTTTGAAACTTCGCTTTCAAACACGGCTTTAAACATTGGGTTATGCTGAAAAACACCGCCGTAAAGTGAAAGCACGGGGCAACATTCAAGCTCATTTATGAGCGCAATAACCGTCTGCGCGTATGCCGCTGCTTCATTTGTGATGATTTCTTTTGAAGCTTCGCAGCCGTTTGCGGCAAGCTCACCGACCTTTGCAGCAAAGCCTGCAATGCGGTCTTTTGCGGTTTCCGCAGAGTAGATTATATCAATTGCTTTTCTGAAATCGTCAACCGCAAAATATTCTTTTGCAGCCTCAAGCAGGGGAGAGCTCTCCTTTTTATCGCACATAATGCAGCATTTTTTAAGAGCGCTGACGGCTATTGAGTATGCCGAGCCTTCATCGCCTATGATGTGCCCCCAGCCGCCTTTGACTGCAACCGTGCCGTCTGCCTTTTCGCCAACTGCCATTGACCCTGTGCCGCAAACTGCAACGCAATTGCCGTTTGCAGATTTAAGGGCAACGTAAACGTCGCTGTTCATTGCGATTTTGTTTGCGTTGATAATTCCGCCGCAAAGAGCTTCAAGTGTTTCTTTGCTTGCCTCATCATCAAGCGCAGAGCAGCCGATGAAAGCCGCTTCAAATGCATCGGCACCAATCTTGCCTGTGATTTCGCTGATGATTTCAGCCAGATTTCTGCGTGAAGTTTCAATGCCTACGGCATAAAAGTTAATTGTTTTGCCGACTGCTTTTGCGATTATGTTTGAGTTTTCGTCAGCAACGGCAGCGGTTGTTCTTGTGCCTCCGCCGTCAATTCCGAGGTAATATTTCACGGCAATTCTCCGTTCTTTTTTATTTTGCCGAGGCTATCAGGGCTTGCATCTCGGTGAGAATTTTTCTTGCTGTTTCAGGTCCCGTTGAGTTTGTTTCTTCATAATGGCTTCTGTCGAAAACGTCTTTTGCGTTTTCAATGTAAGGTGTCTTTTCGTGAAGTATGAAATCATTGTCGGGGATAATGTAACCAAGCTCATCGTTGCAAAGACCTATAACAAACTGGTGGTCGCAATCGCACATTTCACGCAGCACGGTGTATTTTGCGTTTCTAGCGGTTGCAGATTCATATGACGGCAGAAATTCACCGTTCCAAAGCTCGGGGAAAAGCTCGCCCGGCACAAGGAATGAACCGATTTTGCCTTTGCCGAGCTCAAGGTAACCGACTTCGGAGCTGATATAAGCTTCGCTTCTTTTGTTAAAGCGCAGAATATCATTGTTAAGCACCTTAAGAAGCCTTGCAAGAATAAGTACAAAGTTTGATGCGCAAATTTCAATCGGCACGGATTTAACGTTGATAAGCGGCTCAATCTCTGTTTCATTTTCAAGTGCATTTGCAATTTCACCCAGAGCTTTGCCGAATTCTTTGGTGTAAGCCTCGCAGTCAATCTGCTCACGGTAAACTTTTCTGATTTCTCTTGCCGAAATCATACCGCCGATTGCACCGTTAAAGAAAACGGCGTCGGTGTTTACGTTGTTATTTTCAATTTCTTTTATCATATAGGCAGGGAAATCCGCACTGATGTTTTTTGTGTTGCTGCCAAGAAGCTCTGCGTGCGAAGCAAAATTGATGATGTGAATTTCTTTTGATTTGTCAAAAGCTTCAAATCTGATTCTTGTCAGGTTTTTATCATATGCAACGGGTGTTCTGCAGTCAAACTGCATATCCTCCGTTTCTTTAACGGCATAAAACATTCTGCCGTCTTTTCTTGCTTCATATGCGGCAATAATTGCGTTGGCTGTTTTTGCCTTGAGCAACGCCATAAAAACGTCGTTTCTGCCGCTCTTGAAAAGCTTTTCACCCCACAGACCCTGTGTGTCAACTGCTGAATGGCTGTGAGTTGCGGCAATTGAAATTGATTTCAGGTTGGGGATTTTTTTGCTCTCGATAACAATTTTTCTGATGTCGTTTATATCCTTGCGGCTGATGCCGACGGCGTCAATGCTGCACATAACAACGCCGCCCCTGCCTGTGTTATCGTCAATATAAACCGCACGGGCAAACATATCGTCAAGCACGCCTTTTGCAGGGTTGTTTGAATCATAGCCTGCAATATAATAAGTGCCTGTTGCAACGTCGGAGGGGGTCAGCACCCTTTTTGCAAAGCCGCAGGTGAAATATTCACCTGCCTGAGTGCTGAATTTATCATCACCCTTGAGCATATATCTGTTTGCTTTTTTGCTTGTTGTGAAATAATCGGCAGGCATTGAGCTGATTATGCCTTTTGAAAGAGCTTCAATGGCTTTTCTTGTAATCATTTTTATCACCCCATAATTATTTTGAAAATAAACCCTGATTATAATTATACACAATTATATATATATTTCAATAAGCTATTGAATTAAATCTCATTTTGTTGTATTATCAGATAAGAATTAAACCGAAGGAGTTATTGAAATGGTAACTGTCAGAAAATATGAAGAAAAAGACTATGATAACGTGCGCTTTGCCTGTCTTAACAGCGAAGGACCTAACGACGATTCGCCCGAAACGCAGGCTTTTATTCTTGACACATTCTGCGATTATTATATAGAAAACGAGCCCGAAAACTGCTTTGTGCTTGATGATGACGGTAAGGCTGTGGGATACGTTATCTGTGCAGAAAACTTTGATAAATTCAAAGCCGTTTACGATGCTGAATATCTGCCTCTTTCAAAGCAATATGAAGGCCGCTATGAATGGGCAAGCACAGCATATCTTCTGCAAGAAAAACACAAAGCAACCTATCCCGCACATCTGCACATTGATATTCTGCCCGAATATCACCGCAAGGGTTATGGCGGTCAGCTTGTCAACGCCCTTTTTGAGCACCTTAAAGCCAAAGGCGTTTGCGGTGTTATGCTCACTGTGGGAGCAAGAAACGAAACAGGCAAAGGTTTTTACAAAAAGCGTGGCTTTGAACTTATTGAGCAGTCTGAAGATGACGTTGCCTTTGGTATGAAGCTTTAACCAAAACAGAACAAAAAAATAACAGCGGAGTTTATGTTACTCCGCTGATTTTTTATGCTTTCGCGCTGATATTGATTTTTCTGCCTTTGCCGCAATTATTGCCAACACCGTTGTTGCAACGCACACGATTAAAGGATGAATGTTGATAACCGTTGCCGAAGTTTCATAATTGATATGAAACAGGTAA
>JAZNDY010000273.1:0-7060 GCA_045588295.1 Acutalibacteraceae bacterium | reverse complement strand
AGGGCGCAAGATATATCACCGTTAAAGCAGGCGAGGTTGAATATAAATTCGATAAGCCTTACGGCAGAATCGCTTCCGCTTCAATCGGCGGCAAGGAACTGCTTGCTGAACCTGTTAAGATTGAAACGTGGGCGGCTCACGGCTATAACCAGCTTGGCGATGCAGCTGACAGACGCAGTGCGGAAATTCACAACGCAATTCAGAAAACTTATTCAACAACCGTTAAGGCAAACGCAGAAAAGCTTGATATTGAATGCGCAATCGCACTTGGCGGCCCCGCAGTTGTGCCCATCATCAAAGGTACGCTCACTTATTCTTTCTTTGCTGACGGCAGAGCAGTTATTGCTTTCAACGGCGAGCTCCGCGCGCTTCTTAAAGAGATGAATACGCGCCTGCCCAGATTCGGCTTCCGCTTTGCTCTTAAGGATGCGGAAAATATGAAGTATTTCGGCAAGGGTCCCGTTGAGAGCTACTGTGACCGCCACAAGGGCACAAGATTCGGTATGTTTGAAACAACGGCAACAGATAACCTTGTTCACTATATCAGACCCATTGAAAACGGCTCGCACTTTGCAACCAATTACGCCAATGTGAGCGATGATAACGGCTGCGGTGTTGAGTTTGCACCCGTCAAACCTGATGCTTTCTGCTTCAACGCATCACACTTCACACCCAAGATGCTTGAAGAAGCAAAGCACGATGACGAGCTTGTGCCGAGCGAAAACACCTACGTTTATCTTGATTATAAGATTGATTCAAGAAGCGGCAGGGGAATATATGAAATCCTTGAGCCTGAACGCAAATGGGACTTTGAGCCTATTGATTTTGCGGTTGAATTCAAGCCTGTTAAGTAAACTGCGGCAGAAATCTTTCTGCTGTATGCCACTTTTTCAAATAAGGTGGATTTTGCTAAGCAAAAGACGGAGGATTGCAAAACGTCTTAATCTGAATGTTATTCACGTTTCAAAATCTTTTGTTATGTAATTCATAAAGAAATCATAAAAAACCCTGTCACTCATTAAACGGTGACAGGGAATTTTTATTGTTTGGTTTTGGCAGGTGTTTTGTTGTTGCCTTGACATTTATTCGGGGGTATAATATAATCATTTCAGGTGAGCATTTATGGCAAAAAAACGGATATTTCTCTCAATATTTTCTTTTTTATCACTTGCGGCAGGGCTTCTTATTTATCTTGTTTTTCGCAACGATACTTTTATTCACGCATTTTTGCCGCATGGAATCTGCGATTTTTTCTATGTGGAGCTTGAAAGAAACGCTTTCACGGATTTTGTTAAATTTTATCTGTGTGACTTTTTGTGGGCGTTTTCTTTTTCAAACGCACTCACTTGCGTTTCATATTCTTTTGAAAAAAAGAGGTTGGTCATAAATGCGCTTCTCGTTTTGTTTTGCGGCGTTTTGTTTGAGGTGTTGCAGCATTTTGGCGTTATAAGCGGAACCTTTGATTTTGCCGATATTCTTGCATATGCCGTTGCGGCTGTGCTGAGCGCGGCTGTCAGCTTTTTTTACCTGAAAGGGGTTAAATCTGATGAATAAAAAACTTTCTTTTGTTTTTACGGCAATAACGGTTACTTTGTTTTTATTCTTTGCAGGAGCAAGCTCAATGTTTGTGAAAACCGAAGAGCCTGAAACAACCGTTAATTTTGTTTATGTGCCTCAAACTGAGGCAGAGAATTTTGGCGCGTGTGAGGATGAAAACCACCAAAACGGCGGTTATGCCGATGAATTTTATAATGATGAAATAGCACGCGAAGACGGTTACGCAAGTGTTGATGAACACACAACCCGTTTTGCAGAAACTCTGGAGCAGAGCAACGCAAGAAAAGCCGCTGAAAAATATCTCGTCGGCAGCGTTTTTTCAAGAACTGAAATGATTGAGGATCTTGAAAGTGAAGGCTTTTCTTATGAGAGTGCGGTTTATGCCGTTGATTCCTGCAACTTTGATTGGAACGCTCACGCAGTAAAAAGAGCAAAGTCTTATATTGATACCGAACCATTTTCAAGAAAAACGCTGATTGAAATGCTTGAGCTTGACGGATTCACGCATAATGAGGCCGTTTACGGTGTTGACACCTGTAACCCTGATTGGTTTGAGCAGGCTGTTAAATTTGTCAGCCTCCATTCAGGTGTAACAAAGGATGAAATGCTTGAGCTGCTTATTCTTGAGGGATTTACGCAGGAGCAGGCGGTTTACGGTGTTAATAACGGTTTTTAATGCAATTTTCGGGTGTATCTGACGGTACACCCTTTTTTCTTATTTTTATGTTGTATTATCAATAAGGTTCTGCTATAATTAAAAAGTAAATTATTCTGAAGGGAGAATAAATATGAAAAAAACACAGTGGTATAAAGATGCGGTCTGCTATCAGATTTGGCCCCGTTCATTCTGTGACGGCAACGGTGACGGCATCGGCGACCTTGAGGGTGTGCTCTCAAAGCTTGATTATCTTAAGGATTTAGGCGTCAACTGCATATGGTTTTCACCTCTTTATTGCTCACCGAACGCTGACTTTGGCTATGATATTTCTGATTACAGAAACATTTCTCCCGATTACGGTGACAATGCGCTTTTTAAAAAGGTTCTCGACGAAGCTCATGCACGAGGCATAAGGGTTATTATGGACCTTGTTGTTAACCACAGCTCTGATGAGCACGAATGGTTCAAAAAGGGTATTGATAAAAACAGCAAGTATCACGATTATTATATCTGGCGTGACGGCAAGGACGGCAAGCTCCCCAACAACTGGTCTTCACTCTTTGAAGGCAAGGCTTGGGAATATTGCCAGGAAAACGGTCAGTATTATCTGCACCTTTTCTCAAAGAAACAGCCTGACCTCAATATGGATAACCCCGAAGTGCGTCAGGAAGTCAAGGATATTATGAAATTCTGGCTTGATATGGGTGTTGACGGCTTCCGTGAAGACGTTATTACCTTTGTTTCAAAGCGTGAGGGTCTGCCCAACGGTTTCCCCATTCCTCAGGCTTGCGGTATGGAGCATTATGCAGACGGCCCTCATATTCATGAATACCTTGCTGAATTCCGTGAGGTTCTTAACGAATACGATTGCTTCGTAGTTGGCGAAGCACCGATGATGACGGTTAACAAAGCTCTTAAATACATAAAGGAAGGCCCTGCACACGAGCTTGATATGATGTTCCACTTCCAGCATATGGAGGCACACTCCCTGTTTATGGATTGCCTTACTCTGCCTTTCAGCCTGCGTAAGCTCAAAAAAGCTTTCTCAACCTGGCAGGAGGGTCTTTACGGCAAAAGCTGGAACGCTCTTTATATGGAAAACCACGACCACCCCAGAATCATCAACCGCTTCGGCAGTGTTGATTACAGGGTTGAAAGCGCAAAATCAATTGCAAACTCCTATATGCTTCAGTGCGGCACACCCTTTATTTATCAGGGTCAGGAGCTTGGTATGACAAACATTGACCTGCCCAAGGTTGAGGATTACCAGGATATTTTTGCGGTCAATAACTATAAAACTCTCCGCCTTTTCGGCTTCTCTGAAGAAAAAACAAACCAGCGTCTTAAGGAATCAAGCCGCGGTAACGCAAGAACTCCCGTTCAGTGGGACAGCTCTGAAAACGCAGGCTTCACAACCGGCACACCCTGGATGCCCGTTAACCCCAACTATAAAGACGGCATCAACGCAGAAGCTGAAATTGCTGACCCCGATTCTGTTTATAACCATTATAAAGCTCTTATCAAGTTCCGTAAGGAAAACCCCGTTGCAGTTTACGGCTCATATAAGGAATTTAACAAAGATAGCGGCGAACTTTACGTTTATGAAAGAATCTATAACGGCGTAAGTATGCTTGTTATCTGCTCATACACAGATAAGTTTGTTAACTTCAGAGCTCCCAAGGGCTATGACCTCACAAAGGGCAAGGCTGTTCTTTGCAACTATCCTGATGCTCCCGCAGGCAAAAACGCATTCACAACAAGACCTTATGAAACAAGAGTTTATCTTTTTGATTGATGCTTTTGTCTTCGGTGTTATCTTTGCTGACCTGTTTGGTCTCCCTTTGAAGGGAGCTGTCACGGAGTGACTGAGGGTTGCAATAAATAATTCTAAAACATAAATGGGCGGATTTTTATCCGCCCACATCTGTTTAATGAGGAACTGCAATGAACACAGAAACAATCAACCAATTCGGTGCCGAATATTCGAAAACACCTGCGTTTGAACGCGTCGGCTGCCGCGCTGTCATAATAAAAGACAATAAAATTCTGCTCTCGCACGAAAAGCACACGGGCGTTTATCTTACACCGGGCGGCGGACTTGAAAGCGGCGAAAGCCTTGAAGAATGCGTTACCCGTGAAGTGCTTGAAGAAACGGGTTTTACCGTTAAGGTTATCAGACCTTTTGTTAAGGTGAACGAATATTTTTATGAAAAGCTTTTTGTGAGCAACTATTTTGTTTGCGAAATAACGGGCGAAGCAGAGCAATCGCTCACCGAAACTGAGGTTATCCACGGCGTTGAGCCTGAGTGGGTTGAGGCTGAAAGAGCGCTTGCGGTTTTCGGCAGTTTTGAAAACGTTGGCGATGAAGAGCTTGCCGCACAATATAAAAGAGAATTTACGGTGCTTAATAAGTTTATGAAAAATAAAATCAGAGTTATGACGTTCAATATCCAGCACTGTCTGGATTATCAGAACAACAAAATTGATATTGCCCTGTTTGCTGATGCAATCAAAGACGTTAACCCTGATATCTGCGGTCTTAACGAGGTCAGGGGAGAGGGGCCTCTTGATGGATACACCGACCAGACTAACGCACTCGGTGACGGTCTGGGGTATAATCGTTATTTTGCAAAGGCGATTGACGTTGACGGCACAAGCCCTTACGGCAATGCGTTTGTTACAAAATATCCTGTTGAATCGGCTGAAACCGTTGCGATTCCCGACCCGATAATCAAAAATGAAATCGGCAAATATGAATCGCGCTGTGTGCTCAAAGCGGTTGTTGACGCAAACGGCACAGACGTGCTTGTGCTTGTCTGCCATATGGGTCTTGCCCTGGGTGAAAGAAAAAATGCGGTTGAAACAATCTGCAAGATTATTGACGAAACCGATATGCCGCTGATTCTTATGGGCGATTTCAACGCTCTGCCGGATGCCGATGAGCTTAAACCTTTGTTTGACCGCCTTAACGACACCGATGCTCTTGCCGAAGTTAAAGGTAAATTCACTTTCCCGTCATATAACCCCAACATAAAGATTGACTATATATTTTATAAAAATCTCAAGTGCACGGGAGTCAAGACAATTGAAAAGGTTGTTTCTGACCATTTTCCGATAGTTGCGGAGTTTGAAATTTTATAATTTGCACACTCATTCTTAATGTAAACTTCGCTTTACCTTTAAGATTTTGTTTTTGTAAACATAAGTTGGTAGAAAACGGAAGCAAAGCGGTGTATAATACAGGCACAACACTGTTTAAACTGAAGGGAGTTTTTGAATGGGTTCATCAATTGTTTTGGTTTTAGCATTTCCGCTTATGTTTTTTGGTCTTATTTTTGAGATGATAGTCGGAGCTGTTGTTGGCTATCCCACGGCGCAGATTGAATTGCCCTATGACGAGGCAACGGGTCTTGTGTGGGAATACGATAACGTTGACGACCCGTATATCAATCTTGTTAAAACAGAAATCAAAGACGGTAAGCAGATTTTTATCTTTGAGAATGCAGGTATCGGCCTTGATTGGAACGGCGAAGTGATGGAGATTGTTTTCACTGATAAGAACGGCAACGAAGAGGTTTATTACGCTTACGGCGGAGCCAGGCGTTTTGCACCAGGATTTTTTGCTGATGAAGAATGCAGCCTGTATGAGGTGACGGTTACTGCTGAAAATCCCGTGAGCGGCGGCAAATGGAAGGTTACAGACCACAACTATTATCTTTTATATAAAGATATAAACGAAGGTGACAGCCAGACTTTCACCGTTGTTGTTACACCTGAAAACAAAAAAGGATGTTACGCCAATGAATACGGTATGTTCAGCGTTGAATTCACTTACGTTGATTCTCTGGGAATACCGCGTGAGCTTTCAAGTGCAATTTATAAACTTGATAACGATGAACATTATCTTTCGGAAATTAAGTATCAAAAGTTTTCTGATTTTATGGATGATTTACTTGAACACGCCGGGTCATAAGCTTATATGACAATTTGTCACGGAATTCAACGTTGGAACGGCGTTATTTATTGCATTAAGGGAGCTTTTTAAAAATGGGAACATCAATTCTTTTGATATTTATTATTCCTGCCATGATTTTTGAATTGATTTTCGGTTTTATTTCGGGCGCACTCACAGGCTACCCCACGGCGCAGATTGAATTGCCCTATGACGAGACAACGGGTCTTGTGTGGGAATACGATAACGTTGACGACCCTTACATTAAACTTATCGAAACAAAAATTGTGGACGGTAAGCAGATTTTTGTTTTTGAGGGCACAAACAAAGCCGATAAAGATTACAGCGGTGAGGTAATGAAAATGATATTCACCGATAAAAACGGAAATGAAGACGTTTACTACGGCTATCACAGCGGTAAACTTAATGCTCCTCATATATATTCGGACGAAGAGTGTCGGCTGACAGAATTTACGCTGACCTCCGATAACCCTGTTGAAGGCGGTGTTTGGGAAGTTGCGGAGGACGGCTGTTTTATCCTGTGTGAAAAGAACTATGTATCTGAATCACGCACTTTTACCGCAGTTATAACACCTTTTAACATCAGGGGTGAGTTTAATGATTACTGCTTTGGTGTTAAGTTTGTATATACAAATGTTTTTGGTGTGACTAAAGAGCTTTCTGATGTTACATACAGATTTAATGACGGTGAGCATTATTTAAATGAAATTAAGAATAAAACCGTTTTCTGATTTTATGGATGAGTTTGTTGAAAGCGGCAGAAGTTAAATTATACAGATAAAAAAACGAGCCACACAGGTTGAAAAATCAGCTTGTATGGCTCGTTTTGTTATTGTTTCATTTGTTTGTTTTTTCAAGTATACTCTGCCTTT
>JAZNDY010000272.1:0-6138 GCA_045588295.1 Acutalibacteraceae bacterium | reverse complement strand
TATAAAGGAGAATTATCATGAAAAAACTCTTTTGCTTCATTCTCGCGGTGGCAATGCTTCTGTGCATCCCCGTGAGCGCAAATGCCGAAAACGAACCGTCTCTCAGCTTCGGTGATGACGGCAAGTTTGTTATCCTGAATATCAGCGACCCTCAGGATGACCACCACACAGCCTATGACCTTATTAATTTTGTAACCCTTGCAATTGAAGAAACCAAACCCGACCTTGTTGTTATTTCGGGCGATATCGTTGAAGATAACCGTGCGGGCGACCTCGGCGTTGACGACGAAGGCACAAGAGAGGGCGTTACCGTTAACAAAAACGGTGAGCTTGATTATGCTGCAACGCTTAAAAACGTTAAAACCGCGTGTGATAACATTTTTTCAATCATCAACGATGCAAAAATCCCCTTCACTGTTACACAGGGTAATAACGATTATCAGAGCGGCATCACAAATGAAGACTGGCTCAAAATTTATTCAGAATATGAATATTGCATCGTGTTTGACGAAAGCCCTGACAGCGCAGGCAGGATAGATTTTAACCTTGAGGTGCTCGGCTCTGACGGCAAAGCGGCTCTTAACCTGTGGCTGATGGATTCGCAAGGCGGTATCAGCGAAGAACAGACTGCCTGGTATGAGGCGGAAAGCACCGCTCTTGCTCAGGCTAACGGCGGCAAACCCGTGCCCGCTTTCCTTTTCCAGCACGTGCCCGTTGCTGATATGGGTAACCTTTTTGAAGAGTGCAGAATGTGGGATGAGGGTGCTGTTTCGGAAAGCGGCAAATTCTACCGCCTTAACCACGAGCTTGCAAACGGCTTCCACGCAAGCGCAATGGTGCCCGGCGAAACAACCGCACAGTTTGCCTCCTGGAAGAAACAGGGCGATATTATGGGTGCATACTTCGGTCACTGGCACACAGAGGGTTACACAGGTGTGTGGGACGGCATTGAGCTCGGCTTCACCTACGGTTGCGAATTTGCAAAGCCGGGTCCTTACGGCTTCAGGCTGATTACCGTTTATGAAGATGACGTTGAAAATTATGAAAACGTAATTTACACCTATGAAGGCTCGGTTAAAAAAGGCAATGCCCGTTTTGAACTTCAGGTTGACACCGATTATGCGGTTTACGACAACTTCTTTGAAGAATTCTTTGCCGCAATCAGAAATCTTTTTGTTCTTCTTTCAAAAGAAATCACAAGCCTTCTGAGCTGATTTGTGACAAATGCATACAGTGCCGCTGAATCAGCATTACAGCGGATTCAGGCACGTTCAAAATACATAACATAACAAAAAACCGGTGAGTTTTTTGCTCACCGGTTTTTATATCCATTATATTGTTCTTACCTTGATTGCGCCGTCAATTTTTGCGGTGTCAAGGGGTTTATCGGTATCAATTACCGTGTAACCCATACCTTTTTTGCTTGCGCTGAAAAGGTTCTTGATTGCGGCACCCTGTGCGATTGCTTCGGCTGTAACCTTTGTGCCGAAAGCCTCGTCTTCCTTGTGAATGAAGCAGGTGCGGCACTCAAAAGCTTCGGGCAGAGCCGCGTTGGGCAGGTTAACGGAATTCTTGATGATGCCCTTTTCAAGATAAAGAGCAACTTCTTCAGCCGCCATCATTGCGCAGTTTTCTTCGCTCTCGGGTGTTGAAGCGCCGAGGTGAGGAATGGCTGTGATGCCCTCAACGCAAAGCTGTTCATCGTTGGGGAAGTCTGTAACGTAAGCCGCAGCCTTGCCGCTTGCAAGTGCATCGATGATTGCTTTTGAATCAACAAGCTCGCCTCTTGCAAAGTTGAGAATTCTGATGCCGTCTTTCATTGAAGCAAGTGTGTCTGCGTTAATCATACCTCTTGTTGCATCGTTAAGAGGAAGATGCAGAGTGATATAATCGCTCTTTGCATAGATTTCGCTGATATCGGCTGCAATTTCAATGCCTTCTTTTTCTGAAACAAAGGGGTCATAGCCGATAACGCTCATACCAAGAGCCTTTGCGCCCTCTGCAACCATAGCACCGATAGCACCAAGACCGATAACGCCGAGAGTTTTTCCGAGAATTTCAGGGCCTGCAAATGCGCCCTTGCCTTTTTCAACAAGCTTGCCGACTGCATCGCCTTCACCCTTAAGAGTCTTTGCCCAATCGATTGCGGCGCCGACTTTTCTTGATGAAAGGAAGAGTGCGCAGAGCACAAGCTCTTTAACTGCGTTTGCGTTTGCGCCGGGAGTGTTGAAAACAACAACGCCCTTTTCGCTGCAGGCAGGAATCGGAATGTTGTTAACGCCTGCGCCTGCTCTTGCAATTGCAACAGTATTTGCATCAAGTTCCATTTCGTGCATTGATGCTGAACGCACAAGAATTGCATCGGGCGCTTCGATGCTGTCAGCGCAGGTGTATTTTGCGCTGTCAAGCTTATCGAGGCCAAGCTTTGAGATTTTATTTAAAGTTAAAATGTTAAACATAATCAGTTACCTCAGTTCTTCTTTTCGAATTCTTTCATGAATTCAACAAGCTTTTCAACGCCTTCAATGGGCATTGCGTTATAGATGCTTGCTCTCATGCCGCCAACCGAACGGTGACCCTTGAGGTTAACAAAACCTGCTTCTGTTGCTTCCTTAACAAACTTTGCGTTGAGTTCGTCGCTCTCTGTTACGAAAGTAACGTTCATCATTGAACGGTCGCTCTTCTTAACGGGGTTGTGGAACATATTGCTGGAATCGATGAAATCATAAAGGATTGAGCACTTCTTTTCGTTATGAAGTTTCATTGCCTCAAGACCGCCGAGATTCTTGATCCATTCAAGCACAAGCTTGCACATATAGATAGAGTAGCAAGGCGGTGTGTTATACATCGAATCGTTATCAGCGAGTGTCTTATAGTCAAGCATTGTGGGGGTGTAATCCCTTGCGTTGCCGAGAAGGTCTTCTCTGACGATAACAACAGTCAGACCTGCGGGGGCAACGTTTTTCTGTGCGCCGCCATAGATAACGCCGTATTTTGAAACGTCCATCGGCTCTGAAAGGAAGCAGGATGAAACGTCTGCAATAAGCGGAACGTTGCCTGTGTCAGGAAGTTCAGCAAAGCGCGTGCCGTAGATTGTGTTGTTCTGGCAGATATAGAAATAGTCTGCGTCAGGTGTGAAGTTTGCCTTGTCAAGCTCAGGGATACAGCTGAAGTTCTGCTCCTTTGATGAAGCAACAACCTTGATATCGCCGTACTTTGTGGCTTCTTTATAAGCCTTTGTTGAGAACTGACCCGAAAGAACGTAGTCAGCCTTGCCGCTTCCGTTAAGGAAGTTGAGGGGGATAGCCGCAAACTGTGTTGAAGCACCGCCCTGGCAGAAGATAACCTTATAGTTATCGGGAATGTTCATAACCTCTTTGAAAAGGTCACGCGCGCCAAAGATGATTTCTTCATAAACCTTTGAACGGTGGCTCATTTCAAGAACTGACTGTCCGCTGCCCTTATAATCGAGCATCTCCGCAGCTGCTCGGTTAAGAACGCTTTCGGGAAGCATTGAGGGGCCTGCCGAAAAATTGTAAACTCTTGCCATTGAAAAAACATCCTTTCTATAAAAATGCATTCGCATTATTTACATTAAACAGATTATTCGTCTGTTTCCATTTCTGTGATACCAAGGTCACGAAGCTGAACTTCGTCAACAACTGCAGGGCAATCCGTCATAGGCTCGCTTGCGTTCTGAACCTTGGGGTATGCGATAACGTCACGCAGTGATTCACAACCGAGCATCTGCATAACAAGTCTGTCAAGACCGATCCCCATACCGCCGTGAGGAGGTGCACCGTATTTGAAAGCGTCAAGCAGATAGCCGAACTTTGTGTGAGCTTCTTCTTCGCTCAGACCGAGGAGCGAGAAAATTCTGCCCTGAAGGTCGGGGTTTGTGATTCTGATTGAACCTGAGCAAAGCTCAACGCCGTTAAGAACAAGGTCATATGCCTTTGCTCTGACGGAAGCCTTGTCTGTTTCAAGGTAATCAAGGCACTCATCCATAGGTGAAGTGAAGGGATGGTGCATTGCAACAAACTGCTGTGCATCCTCATCCCAATCAAAGAACGGGAATTCGGTAATCCAGAGCAGATTATAAACGCCTTCGGGGATAATGCCGAGCTTCTTTGCAACAATCTGGCGAAGTGAGCCGAGAACGGAAAGAACAAGCGAATTCTTTGTGTCGCCCACAATGATAACAACGTCGCCTGCTTCTGCACCTGCTGCCTTAAGCACTGCCGCCATTTCTTCCTCTGTGAGGAACTTTGCAAACGATGAGCTGAAAGTGCCGTCTTCGTTCATTCTTACCCAGGCAAGACCCTTTGCACCGATACCTCTTGCGGTTTCGGTGAGCTTATCGATTTCTTTTCTTGTGTAAATGTTAACAGCGTTCTTTGCTGTAATACCTCTTACGCTGCCGCCTGCTTCAATTGCGCCCGTGAAAACGCCGAAGCCGCAGTTTCTGACAGTTTCGGTAAGGTCACAGATTTCCATACCGTAACGGGTATCAGGCTTATCGGAGCCGTAACGCTCCATAGCCTCTTTATATGTGAGTCTGGGCAGAGGAAGCTTGATTTCTGCGCCGATAGCTTCTCTGAAAACTCTCTCCATATATCCTTCGCCGATAGCAAGAACGTCTTCCATATCAACGAACGACATTTCAAGGTCAATCTGTGTGAATTCAGGCTGACGGTCTGCTCTTAAGTCCTCATCGCCGAAGCAACGGGCAATCTGCATATATCTGTCAAAACCTGCAACCATTGAAAGCTGTTTATAAAGCTGGGGTGACTGGGGCAGAGCATAAAACTTGCCCTTATGGATACGGCTGGGAACAAGATAGTCTCTTGCGCCCTCGGGCGTTGATTTGATGAGAATGGGTGTTTCAATCTCGATAAAGCCGTTTTCATCAAAATAGTCTCTTGTGATTTTGGTAATCTTGTGGCGAAGAAGAATGTTCTTCTGCAGGTCGGGGCGGCGAAGGTCAAGATAACGGTACTTGAGTCTTGTGAGCTCCGAAGTCTGGCAATTCTCAATGATTTCAAAGGGAGGAGTTTCGCTCTTGTTGAGAATGCGAAGCTCTGTAACTTCAATTTCAATTTCGCCCGTGGGGATTTCCGTATTCTTTGCGGAACGCTCTCTGACGTTACCCTTTGCCATAAGAACGTATTCGCTTCTTGCTGACGATGCCTTTTCAAAAACATCCTTTGCCGTTGATTCGTCAAAAGCAAGCTGAACAATGCCTTCTCTGTCTCTCAGGTCAATGAAGATAAGTGCGCCAAGGTCTCTCTGGCGCTGAACCCAGCCTGCAACAACAACCTCTCTGCCAACGTCACCGATGCGAAGGTTGCCGCAGTAATCGGTTCTTTTAAGTCCTGTCATAAAATCCATTTATGTTTAACTCCTCTGCTTAAATTAAAGCCGATAAATCTATATCGCCCATATCCTCGCCGAACGAAAGGCGAAGAGCTTCTGTTTCCTGCTTGATAAGGAACTGCATAAAGTCCTCTGCAAGGCTTTCAAGCTCAACCTCGGTAACCTCGCCGTTATCCATATTCTTGAGGTTTGCCTTGCCCTGCTCAATTTCGTTATCGCCAAGCACCATTGTGTATCTTGCGCCGATTTTATCGGCAAACTTCATCTGTGCCTTGAGTGATCTGCCTGCAACGTCTGTCTGTGAGCTGATACCGTTTGTGCGCAGGTCGTGAACAATTCTCATAGCCTCAACCGATGCGTTTTCGCCCATGGGAGCAACGTAAAGTTCACAGGCACCGGGTTTGGGAAGCTCAATTCCCTGTGCCTCAAGAAGCATAAGCAATCTGCCCGTGCCCATTGCAAAACCGAGCGACGGTGTGTGGGGGCCGCCAAGTTCTTCAACAAGTCCGTCATATCTGCCGCCGCCGCAAACAGTGCCCTGAGCGCCAATCTGAGTTGAAACAAACTCAAAGACGGTGCGTGAATAATAGTCCAGACCTCTTACGATACGGGGGTTAACGGTGTAAGCAATATCCATTGCATCAAGATATTTCTTAACGCTTTCAAAATGTGCTGAACAGTCGTCGCAGATATAATCAATGATTGCAGGTGCACCGTCGCAGATTTCTTTGCAGATGGGGCTCTTGCAGTCAAGAATTCTCA
>JAZNDY010000271.1:0-4541 GCA_045588295.1 Acutalibacteraceae bacterium | reverse complement strand
GCATTTGTCAGAAAAAACAGGCATCCCCATAATTTTTGATGAAAACCTGATGGAGTTCAACAACGGACTTCTTGCAGGCTTGCCGAGAGCAGTTGTAAGAGAAAAATATCCTGAAATTCCCGATTTGCCGATTGATAAAGCAGTTTACGGACAGGAATCCTTGGTTGAATTCAGGCAGAGAGCCGAAAAAGCACTTGCAAGAGTTATCAGCGAAGCACAGGCAGATGAAACGGTTGCCTTTGTTTCTCACGGCGGAATGATAAATCAGTTGTACCGTTCACTGTTTGAAATGCCCGTTGATTGCATTTATTTCTTCAACACCGCCGATACGGGTATTCATATGTGGTGTCTAACAGACAGAGAAAGACGTGTTATCAAAGCTAATTATGACGAGCACACCAAAGGAATTTAAGGTGAAATTATGAGCAGACAAAATATATTTGACAACGAAACGTTTTTCAGCGGTTACAAGGCTCTGCGTGACAGCGATTGCAACGCCAACGATTTGATTGAACAGCCTGCAATGCGTAAACTTCTGCCCGAACTGAACGGCAAATCAGTTCTTGATCTGGGTTGCGGTTACGGTCACAACTGCATTGACTTCGTAAACAGAGGTGCATCAAGAGTTGTGGGAATTGATATATCCGAAAAGATGCTTGCCGTTGCAAAAGAAGAATCCGCAAACAGCAAAATCGAATACCGCAATATGAGTATGACGGAAATTTCAAATCTTGACGAAAAGTTTGATTTTCTTTACAGTTCTTTGGCTTTTCATTATGTTAAGGATTTTGATGCTTTCGCAAAGGCTATGTATTCCGTTCTCAACGTTGGCGGTCAGCTTTTGTTCTCGCAGGAGCATCCGATTATCACATCAACCGTTGACGGCGCAGGTCATTTCAACAACAACGAAAACGGCGAAAAAGTTTCCTATACTTTTTCAAACTACAACCAACCCGGCGAACGCAGAATTCATTGGTATGTTGACGGCGTTATAAAATATCATCGCACCTTCAGCAACATTATCAATGCTCTTGCCAAAGCAGGATTTGTTATCGAAGAAGTCTGCGAACCCACACCCGAAGAATGGGTAATCGAAAAAGTGCCTGCATGGATAAAGGAATATATCAAACCGAACTTTTTAATTGTAAAATCAAGAAAGGTGTAACAATGAAAATTGCAGTTTTGGGATATGCGGGCGCAGGCAAAACTTATCTGTCAGACTATATATCCGCAAATAAAAATATTCCCGTTCTTCACCTTGATGAAATCAAGTGGAACAAGGAATGGAAACCTGTTGACGATTCTCTTGTTTTGCCGAAGGTTTCAGACTTCATGGCAAATGACAGCTGGGTAATTGACGGTTACTATAAATATCTGTTTTATGATGAACGGCTTGAGCAAGCAGATTTGATTGTTTTAATTTTGTTGCCCCGTCTGACTTGTTTTTACCGCACGGTTAAAAGAGCAAAAACACGCAAAAAAGACGGCTATAAAAATGACCTGAATTGGTGGTTTGTTAAGTTCACTTTGTTCGGTTGCAGAAACAAAGAAAGACGGCAGACCTATGCAGAAATCGCAGAGAAACATAAAGAAAAGACCGTTGTGCTAAAAACAAGAAAGCAGGTTGATGAGTTTATAAAAAACGTATTGGATAAACAAATAACAATAGAGCCTCTTGCTCCTGAAGACTATCACAAATGCTCAAATATCTGGAATATGAAAACTCAACCGCTTGCCGATAAGTGGCTGGAAGAAATAAAATCACGTAACCGCCTTGTGTATATTTATAAAATCAACGGTGAATTTATCGGCGAGGGCGCGCTTGTTTTTGACACAGGCGACCCCGATTACACCGTTGAGGGCAAACGCATTTACGTTTCGAGAATGATAGTCAAAAAAGAATATCGCAATCAAGGAATCGGTAGCGAGATTCTGAAATTTCTTGTTGCCAAAGCAAAAGAAATGGGTTATTCCGAGATGACAATCGGCGTTGATAAAGATAACGTCAACGCACTTCACTTATATAAAAAATACGGATTTACAGAAGTTATTTTTGACGGCGCAGACGAAGACGGTGAATATTTAAAACTGATGAAAAGGATATAAAATGAATAAATTTCTCAAAAATCTTAACCGTATAGAATTTGTTGTAACTATGGCTTGCACAGGCAATTGCAAGCATTGCTCACAAGGCGAGCATAAAAGCAAAGATAAACTTGATAAAACCCTGGCAGCAGATGCGGTGCGCAAAATCGCAAAAGAATATAACATCAAATCCGTTATGACTTTCGGCGGCGAGCCTTTGCTTTGCCCTGAAACCGTTTGTGAAATCCACAAGGCCGCAAAAGAGATGGGTATTCCGAAACGCCAGCTCATAACCAACGGCTTTTTCAGCAAGGATTCAGATAAAATAAAGCATATTGCAGAGCAGATAGCAGAAAGCGGCGTTAATGAAATTCTGATTTCTGTTGATGCTTTTCATCAGGAAACAATACCGCTTGAATACGTCAAAACGTTTGCAAATTCAGTGAACGTTCCCGACGTCAAACTAAAGGTTCACCCTGCGTGGCTTGTAAGCGCCGATGACGGCAATCATTATAACAGCAAAACAAGGGGGATTCTTGCTCAGTTCAATCAGATGGGCATCGAAACAGGGGAGGGCAACGTGATATTTCCAAGCGGCAATGCGCTTGAATATCTGCGTGAATATTTTGACCTGACCGAAGAAATCAGAAACCCGTATGATGAAGATCCGGCAGATATCCGTGCAATTTGTTTCAGCGCAAACGGTGATATCCTCGGCGGTAATGTTTATAAAGAAGACATAATGAAAATTCTGTCAGCATACACACCGCGATAAAAAAGAAAGACCTCGTTCAGAAGAACGGGGTCTTTGTTAACTAATTTGTTATCAACCTGAAAATCCATAAAACCATAAAACCTGTGTATATCGG
This sequence comes from Acutalibacteraceae bacterium, assembly GCA_045588295.1. Taxonomy (GTDB): domain Bacteria; phylum Bacillota; class Clostridia; order Oscillospirales; family Acutalibacteraceae; genus CAG-177. Next base: position 1,587 of record JAZNDY010000271.1, on the reverse strand, counting down.
GATTGACAAAAGATTGTTTGCCCACTTAGCTTTGAAAATTTTGCCGTCAAAAAGATAGAGCACATAAAGAATCGGCACAGACCAAAACATAGGGTTGAACATAAACGCCTGCTTTATGTCAAAATGCAAAAGCGAAAGATAAGCGCGTGTCATACCACAGCCTGCGCATTGAATGTGGAGCAACCCCACAAAGGGGCACGGCAGTTTAAAAATATACATAACAGCAATTATCACCACAATTGCTATTGTGGTGATAATCTTATCTTTTGGGTTTGAGATTTTCATTGCTGATTTGAACAGTTTAGTCCTCAAGAGTGATTATGAGGGAATACCGCTGTCAAATGTGCCTTTCTTAGCAGCATATTCTTCGTCGCTCATCTTAAGGATTTCGATACCAAGAATAATGCCCTTGATTTCGTTGATGATAGCGATGACGCCGCAAGAAATAATGCCGAAAATAATGCGCTTAATGCCTTTGCTGGAATCACCCTGCATAAAGCAAGGAACACCGTAGCCGTTGAAAAGTATGCACATAATAGCGAATAAAACTCTGTTATCCATGGTCGGATACCTCCTTGTTTTGTTTTCTAAAGTTTATCACATTAAAGCGTCATTGTCAATAGTTGGCGCAAGTTTTGATAATAAATTATATAACCTGTAAAAAACGGGCTTTCGAATCCACCCATAAAAAAAAGAAAAAGCTTATACCGAAGTATAAGCTTTTCTGGTATGAATGTGGATAACGGATTCAATAATATAAAAATTTCGTTGGTAGGAACATACATATTCAACATTTTTACATATGCATAACACAATTATTTATGATGATATTTTTTATGTTGCAGCGTGAACTATATTGTGAATATTTCTTATCAAATGTATAAAAGTATAATCATATATTTTCCAATAGCTTTAAGGTTCTTTTTACATAATTCTTTAATTCAAGAGTTGATATTCCAACCTCAATATAGTTAGGATTACTATGATGATATATTTTGGAATATTCGTTTATCTCCTCAATTTCCTCGAGATAATCTTTTAATTTGTAAAAAGCCGAAGAAGTATCAGCTTCTTTTATCATTTTTATAAAGTCTCCTAACCACTGATTGTCTTTTATGTAATTAAAATATTTTATTCTAAAAATTCCTTCAATAGTAGGACGTATACAACGAATAACTTCCCTTAGATATACAGAGTCCTCTTGAGATGGGTCGGTAACAAAATTTCGTAAAGTTTGCAGATCTTTATTGAACCCGGTAAGCGTTTCTCTATGTGGATCATGTAAAAATAAAAAACTACTATTTTTATAATTTTGAATTTTTAAATTTAACGCTTCAATTGAAAGTGCTTTGTTAAAATCATTTGCGAAATGAAGATCGTGGGTTAACAAGAAAAACTGTTCAACTTTATTTGACAGCTTTACTAATTGTGTAATAGTTGTCATTTTGCGTTGTGAATCAAAGCTGGTGAAAGGATCATCGATAACAATAGAATAAGAATTTAATTCAGGTAACATATCCATACGTGCTAAAAAAAACGATAGCGAAAGAGCGTTTTTATCTCCATCACTTAAATAGTATTTCAATG
>JAZNDY010000270.1:0-3379 GCA_045588295.1 Acutalibacteraceae bacterium | reverse complement strand
TCAGGTTATCGGCATCAATTCACAGAAAATCGCTGCAACCGAATATGAAGGCATGGGCTTTGCAATTCCCATTTCTTCCGCAAAGGAAATTATTGAAAATCTTATTCAGTTCGGCTATGTTCCCGACAGACCCAAGCTCGGCATCACCTATTATCCCGTCAGTGCCAGCGCACAATACAGCATAATAGCCCAGTATCAGGGTCTGCCTGCAGGCACGCTCATCATCGATTCTATTGAAGAAGGCAGCTCGCTTGCAAACACAAACGCAAGGCGTTACGATATGATTATTGCCGTTGACGGCAAACCTCTTACCACACCTGACGTTCTTCTGAACCTCATTGAAAGCGGTCAGGTCGGCACAAAGATGAAGCTTACCCTTGCCAGAGTCAACAGTGATTACTCGGTTGAAAAATTTGACATTGAAGTAACACTTGTTGAAGACAAGGTCAGTCCAAGTACTGAATCCCCCACCGAACCCGAAATCGTTGACCCGTTTGCTGAATTCAGCCCTTTCGGTAATTAAGCCAAAAGCAGGAGCTGCGCGCTCCTGCTTTTTTGCTTTTGAATTGTGCATACGTCCGCAAAAAAACAGGCTCGCATCGGTTGTTCCGTTGCAAGCCTGTTATCTTTTTAACCTTTTAAATACGCATCAATCTCTGCCTGTATCTCTTTAACAAGAGCGTTGATTGCCTGCTGTTTTGTGCCGATAAGTGTGCATCCTGCGGCGCCCATATGACCGCCGCCGCCAAGCCTGCCGCAAATTGCGGAAGCATCAACGTCGCCGTGAGTTCTGACAGAAGCCTTAAAACTGCCGTCCTTGAGTTCGCGCATTGTTACGCCAACAAGCACTCCCTCAATCTGGCGCGGAATGTTTGCAAGGCGGTCAACCTCACTCTCATCCGAGCCGCACTTTTTATACATATCCTGCATAACGCAGATAAACGCACAGCGGTCATCGCAATAAAAGCGCATACTCTCAATCGCAAGCTTTTCAAGCGCCGCAAAGGTTTTGCTTTTTGTTTCAAAAAACACCTGAATAATGTTGTAGGTATCCGCGCCAAAAGCCGCAAGCTTTGCCGCAATCTCAAACGTTCTTACGCTTGTGTTTGAAAAACGGAAGCAACCCGTATCCGTTGCAACGCCTGTAAACAGGCAGGATGCAGTCTGCGGATCTGTCTCTGTTTCAAGCTCGCACAGAAGCAGATAAACCATTTCTGCCGTTGAAGCCGAATCCGCCTCAAGCCAGACCTGAGAAGCATAGAGTATATTTGAGCCGTGATGGTCAATGCACAAATCGATTTTATCGCTGTAAATACCTTCAAACTCTTTGCCGAGAAGCTTTGTGTCTGCAATATCAATTGCAACTATAAATTCAGGTTCAAACTCATCGTTCGCAAACCCTGCAAACATAAAATCAAAGCAGGGAGGAATGGAGTCACCGCACTTAACGGCAACCTTTTTGCCCATCTGCCTGAGCGCACGGGCAAGAGCGGTTGCACTGCCGAGCGTATCGCCGTCGGGGTGGCTGTGGCTGAGAAGCAGAATATTATCTTTTTCTTTGAGAAGCCTTGCAGCTTCTTTCAAATCAATAAGCATCAAGCGTTCTCCTTATTCTTCCTCTGTGTCGGTAATAGTCATACCGCCAAGAGTCCTCGCAATATTCATACCTTTTTCGATTGAATCATCGGCAATAAATTTAAGCTCGGGAGTTTTGCGCAGATGCAGGCGTTTGCCCACTTCTCTGCGGATATAACCCGTTGCACAGGTCAGACCTTTAACGGCAAGCTTTGCGGTTTCAATGCCGTCAATTGCGCTCACGTAAACCTTTGCAAACGAAGCATCCGAGCTGATTTCAACGTTAACAACCGTCAGCATAACGTCTCTGACCCTGGGGTCTTTGAGCTCGCGGATTATAGCCGCAAGCTCTCTTTTTATATCTTCGGATACTCTGTCAATTCTGTACCCTGCCATAGTATATCATCCTTTTAAAGAATTAGTCTCTGTATTCTTCAGTAATAAAGGCTTCAAAAATATCGCCTTCCTTGATATCGTTGAACTTGTTAAGACCGATACCGCAGTCATAGCCTGAAGCAACTTCCTTAACGTCATCCTTGAAGCGGCGGAGTGAAGCCATTTCGTCTTCAGTAACAACAATGCCGTCTCTGACTACGCGGATTTTTGCGCCTCTTGTGATTTTGCCGCTGATAACGTGGCAACCTGCGATGTTACCGACGGAGGAAATCTTAACAACCTGGCGGACTTCAGCCTTACCGATATCAACGTCTCTGAACTTGGGAGCAAGCATACCCTTGATAGCTGCTTCAATTTCTTCGATGCAGTCATAGATAACTCTGTAACATCTGATTTCAACACCGTCACGCTCCGCATTGTCTGCGGCAACGCTGTCGGGTCTGACGTTGAAGCCAACGATGATTGCGTTTGAAGCGTTTGCAAGCATAACGTCGCTTTCGCTTACAGCACCAACGCCTGAGTGGATAACCTTAACGCGGACTTCTTCATTTGAAAGCTTTGCAAGGCTCTGCTTAACAGCTTCTGCCGAGCCCTGAACGTCAGCCTTGATGATGATGTTAAGGTCTTTGAGCTGACCTTCCTGAATTGAAGCAAAGAGGTTGTCAAGAGTAACCTTCTGGTATTCCTTGAACTGCTCTTCCTTTGCCTTGTTCTTTCTCTGCTCAACAAGCTCTCTTGCAAGGCGTTCATCCTTAACTGCGTCAAAGCCGTCACCTGCCTGAGGAACTTCGTCAAGACCCATAATTTCAACGGGAACGGAGGGACCTGCGGTTGTTACCTTTCTGCCCTTATCGTCTGTCATAACTCTTACACGGCCAACCGATGTGCCTGCAACGATGATATCGCCTGCGTTGAGGGTACCGTTCTGAACAAGAAGAGTTGAAACGGGGCCGCGGCCCTTATCAAGTCTTGCTTCAATAACAACGCCCTTTGCTGAACGGTTGGGGTTAGCCTTGAGCTCCTGAACTTCTGCAACAAGAAGAACAGACTCAAGAAGGCTGTCAATACCCATTCTTGTGTGAGCTGAAACGGGAACGCAGATTGTGTCACCGCCCCATTCTTCGGGAATAAGCTCGTGCTCTGTGAGCTGCTGAAGAATTCTGTCGGGGTTAGCTGTGGGTTTATCCATCTTGTTGATTGCAACAATAATCTGAACGCCTGCTGCCTTGGCGTGATTGATAGCTTCAATTGTCTGAGGCATAATACCGTCATCTGCAGCAACAACAAGAACTGCAATATCAGTAGCCATAGCACCTCTTGCTCTCATTGATGTGAAAGCTGCGTGACCGGGTGTGTCAAGGAAGGTGATTTTCTGACCGTCAAGGTCAACTCTGTAAGCACCAATGTG
>JAZNDY010000269.1:0-2349 GCA_045588295.1 Acutalibacteraceae bacterium | reverse complement strand
TGCAGTTTGCTTACCATAACCACGCTTTTGAATTTGCTAAACTTGATAACGGCAGAAGAATTTTTGACGTTCTTATTGAAGACACCAAGCCTGAAGAATTCAGCTTTATTGGTGATACATATTGGTTCCAGTTCGGCGGAGTTAACCCTGCCGAATATATCGAAAAAATTGCAGGCAGAATGAAGGTTTGCCATTTTAAGGATTACGGCATAACAGGTCATACTCCCAAATTTGTTGAGGTCGGAACAGGCAACCTGAACCTTGACGTTATTTATAACACCTGCAAAAAGACCGGTGTTAAATATATCGTAATTGAGCAGGATGTTTGTGAAATTGACCCGAGAGAATCAATGGCAATCAGTTACCGAAATCTGGTTGAGATTGCAAAAAGGAATGAGAAATAAATGAAACAAAAGCCTTTAAAGCTTGCTGTTCTGACTGATACACATTATTATTCACTTAAAAGCGGTTCAAGCGGAAGCGCATATGAAAAAGCTAAAGCCAAAAGCCAGAAGCTTCTTGCAGAAAGCGGCGAAGTGCTGGAATCTGCTTTGAATCAGATTGCCGAAACAAAAGAAAGTGATATTCTGCTTGTAAGCGGTGATATTACGGCTGACGGTGAACTTACCGCGCACAGCGAAGTTATCGAACTGTTTCACAATTTAAAGAAAAAAGGTGTCAGAGTTTATATTATCACTGCCACGCACGATTTCAGAGGTTCCGGCGAAACAAACGCTTATGACGGTGATAACACCATCAAAACACCAACCGCAACGCGCGATATGCTTTTTGATATGTACCGTGAATTCGGACCTGATGAAGCTATCGCCGTTCACCGTGAGAGTATGTCATATATTATTCAGCTTGCTGACGGTTACAGACTTTTCGCATTAAATGATGATTCGAATTTGAACGGTAAGAGCGGTTTTTCTGACGAATGCTTTGAATGGATAACGGAGCAGGCAAAAAAGGCACGCGATGACGGTCAGTTCATTATTGCAATGACTCACCATCCTCTGATTGCACCGTCACCGATTTATGAGTTAATCGGCAAAGGCGATATGCTTGGTGATTATGAACAGCGTCTTTATCAGCTTGCTGATATCGGTATACAGTACATTATAACCGGTCACACTCATATCCATAACATTTCTGTCGCTCAGAGCGACAGAGGCAACGTTATTTATGACATCTGCACCGGCACACCAATCGGTTATCCCGGTGTTATCCGTTACCTGAATATCAATCCCGAAGCCAACGTTGTTAACGCTTCGACCGTTTATGTTAACGAACCCGAAAGCTTTAAGAAAAAAGGATTAAACCTTAATGAGGTTTTTGAAAACCAGCTTATCGGCACGATTAAAGGAATGATTGAAACCGCAGGCAAAGATATTGATAAGCTTGCTGATATGGCAACTTCAATCAGCATTAAACCAAAGGTTATATATAAATTCGGTTGGATAATCAAGCCTCTTTTTAAGTTTCTTAATTCATTAAAAGTCGGCACGGTTGCAAAGTGGACTAAAAAAGAAACAGGATTAAAAAAGGCAGATTATGCCGATATTAAAGACAGAAAAGTTGTTGACCTCATAACTGAGCTTGTGCTCAACCTTTATGGCGGTGAAAGCAAATATCCGCCCGAAACACCAACATACAAAATCACAATCGCTTTTCTTGGCATAATTGACAGTATATTAAAAACCGTTGGTGTTGATTTAAAGAAAATTCTTAAGGTTGTGCCTGATGCGGCATCGCTCGTTGAGCCATTGCTTTATAACAGCGGTTATGATTCTTATAATGCTGACCTACCCGTATATCCTTATATTAAAGAAGGGGAAAGCGGCAAAAAAATTGAATCCCACCCAAAAAACAATACGGTAAGAAAAAGCAAAAAAGGCCCCGGAATTATTGTTTGTTTTGCAATTGTTCTTTTATTGTTCTTGCCCGTTTGGTTGCTTATAATTCTTTTTGCTTTTATTAAAAATCAGATTAAGTACGGCAAAAAAATGAAATAATTAATTGAGGTTTATTTTATGTATAATTCTTCACTTGAAATTTGTTCACAGGGTTATAATATCGAACAGACTGATTATTATATTTCTAACCTTGAGGCAAGGCTGAATTTTGCAGAGGTTGCATATGCTGATGCGGTCAAACGCATCAAAGCTCTTGAGCTGCAGAATGAGGCTTTGACCAAAGAGCTTGCTCTGCGAGTTGCTCTGATTGCCGATAAGCTTGGCGTTGAAACCGTTACCGAATGCAACGAAGAAACTGATTGCTGCGTTATTAACGATAATGATATGACTGCGTCAGATAGTTTTATTGAACCCGTTGCTGAAATCGTTACGG
>JAZNDY010000268.1:0-5799 GCA_045588295.1 Acutalibacteraceae bacterium | reverse complement strand
GATGCCGAGCTTGGGTCTGTTGGGAACGTAACCGTATTGTGTGAGCTGTTCGATGATTATTTTTGCGCTTGCCATAGGTATTGCAAAGCCCATACCTTCATATTCGGTTGCGGCAATTTTCTGCGAGTTAATGCCGATAACCTGACCGTAAACGTTAACAAGAGCGCCGCCTGAATTGCCGGGGTTTATGGCTGCATCGTGCTGAATGCACTTCATTGTGTAGCCGATTTCACTGTCAACGGGGCGATCAATGGCTGAAACGTAGCCGCCTGTGAATGAGCCGAAGAATTCAACACCGCCGGGGTTGCCGATGGCAAAAACGCTGTCACCGACTCTGAGGGCATCTGAATTGCCGAACTCTGCTTTGGGCAGACCTGTTGCTTTTATTCTGACAACGCCGAGGTCAGTTCTTTCGTCAAGACCAACGATTTCGGCATCATAAAGAGTGCCGTTCTCGGTCTGAACTTTAACCTTTATGCCTGATTCGCTGATAACGTGAGCGCAGGTAATAATATAAGTGTAAGTGCCTGTTGCATCCTCTTCCCAGATAACGCCCGTGCCTTCGCCTGCAGTTTGGGTTGTGTTGTTGCCCATATAAACAACAATGCCGACGATTGAGGGCTTGACTTTTGCTGCAATTTCGGGGGTTGTAAGCGCATCTTCGGGCAGGGGAGGCGTAACGTGCTCATCACTGCTGAACGTGGGTGCGTTGGAAGCATCTGAAAGTGTTTCTGCAGATACGTTTTGCTGAGGTGAGGTTCCGCCGTTACCGAACACAGCTTTAACAAAAACAAAACCGCCGATGATAAGCGCAATGCCGAGAATAGCGGCAACAATGATTGCAAACACCTTAAGACCTGTGTTGCCCTTTTTCTTTTTAGGCTGCTGAGCAGGCTGAACGGGCTGAACGGGCGCAACGGGCGCAACGGGTCTGTTGGGTTGTGTGAATGCAGGCGGTGTGTAAGCTGCGGGGGCGGGAGGTGTGTATTCACGGGTGCCGTAAGGTCCGTACCGGTTTTCCATACGGGTGAATTCTGCGTTTTGCGGTTGCTGTTGAGCCGAAAAATCAGGTGCGTTAACGGGTTGGTTATTCACTTGCGCAGCGTTAACCTCCGTAACAGCCTCGTGGCTTTGCATAACCGTAGGTTCATTCTGAAAAGGCACGGTTTCTTCGCTCACGGGCGGTATGACAGGGGGTGTGCTTTCGTTTTCGGTTCTCTTGTTAAATTCGTCACTCATAAAAGTTCCTCCTTGCAGGGGGTAAATTGGTTTGGGGATAGTGCCGTCGGTTTATTGAAGCGGAAGCTGGAACACAAACTCGGTGAATTCACCGGGATTGCTTCTCGCTGTTATCTGACCGCCGTGAAGCTCAATAATGGTTTTGCACAGGTAAAGACCCATACCTGCGCCCTTTACGTCATAGCTTCGGGATTTATCGATTTTGTAAAATCTTTCAAAAATCCTGCCCAGCTCTTCGTGCGTGATGCCCTTGCCGCTGTTGCGGATTTTTATTATAACCTTTTCTGCATCTGCTTTTGAATGGATTTCAATGTATCCGCCGTCGGGCGTGAACTTAACGGCGTTGTCAATCAGGTTATAGATAACCTGGTTTATCATATCTTTATCAGCCGTAACGCGGTTGTTTGTCAACCCGTCAAGACCTTTAATTTCGATATGTTTGTTATCGATCAGCTGTTCAAAGCCGAGCAGCGTTCTGAACAGCATTTCTGAAATATCAAAAGAAACGGGGTTGATGTCAAGCTCGCCTGCTTCAAGCTTGCTCATATTGAGCATACCCGTAACAAGGCGTGAAAGACGCTTGACCTCGTCGGAAACAATTTTAAGGTATTTATCTTGCTTTTCAGGTTCAATAGTGCCGTCAAGAATGCCGTCAACAAAGCCGCCGATGGTTGTCATAGGCGTTTTTAATTCATGAGAAACGTTTGAAACAAAGCTTCTGCGGCTCATTTCAAGCGATGCAAGAGCCTGCGCCATTGAGTTGAAAGCATCGGCAAGCTCTTCAATTTCATCCTTGCTCCTGAAGGTTTTGTGAATGGTGATGCGCTTTGAAAAATCGCCGTTTGCATATTGCTTTGCCGCAAGCGACATTTCACGCAGGGGACGTGTTATTCTGTAAGAAACAAGGTAAACGATAAGAAAAGCGAGGAAAAGCGCAAAAAGAGCCGCCCAAAGGAACATTTCAAGAATACCCATAACGTAAGGGGCAAGACCTTCAAGCACGGGCTGGGTGCCGTAAACAACACAGACCACCTGACCGCCTGCCATTATGGGCGCGCTGGCAACAAAGCTTTTTTCTGCCAGAGCACCGCCGAGGTTGTTCATCGAGCCTGAAATTTTGCTTGTTGATTCTTTCAGCATATTCGGCGTGATTTTATATTTGCCGTGCACTGCACATTCGCCTGTTCCGATGGAAAGGTCGGACTGCAGACTGTCTTTGCAGAAAACAACGTCACCCTCAAGGTTGACGATGAAAATATCGGCATCAATGGCATCTGAAGTCTGCTCAAGCGTGTTACAGATAAGCTGAACGGAAATCTGCGAGTTTTCGTTAGGCTTACCTTTGTGGTAAGTTTCGCTTGTGCTCAGGGCAACGTCTGCAACGTTTTCAGTCAGAAGCTCAAGTTTTTCTTCCATCCACAGTTTTGAAACCAAAATCAACAGAGCTCCGCCTATAAAGACGAAGCTTGCGAGGATGATTGAAATTGTAACAAGCAGGTACTTGCGGAACAGACCTGAATTTTTGAATTTGCGTTTTGCCACAGAATTTCACTCCGAACCGAAAAATCAGTCTTTGGTTTCAAATTTATAGCCTACGCTCCAAACTGTTTTGAGTTCCCATTTTTCGGAAACGCCTTCAAGTTTTTCACGCAGACGCTTGACGTGAACGTCAACCGTTCTTGAATCGCCATAGTAATCAAAGCCCCACACTTCGTCAAGAAGCTGGTCTCTTGTGAAAACTCTGTTGGGGTTGTTTGCAAGGTGATAAATAAGTTCAAGCTCTTTAGGCGGTGTGTCAACCTTTTTGCCGTCAACTCTGAGTTCATAGTTTGTGAGGTTGATGGTGAGCTTGTCAAAACGGACTTCCTTAACGTCTGTTTTTTCTGTTGAGCCGCTTCTGCGAAGAACAGCCTTGACTCTTGCTACGATTTCTTTTGCATCAAAAGGTTTAACAACGTAGTCGTCTGCGCCAAGTTCAAAGCCGAGCACCTTATCAAAGGTTTCACCCTTTGCTGTGAGCATAATAATGGGCTTGTCTGAAAATTTTCTGATTTCGCGGCATACCTGCCAGCCGTCAAGCACGGGAAGCATTATGTCCAGCAGCATAAGATCGGGAGAAAGCTCCTGAAACATTTTAACTGCCTCGCCGCCGTTGTTTGCAATTGCAACCTCATAGCCGTCTTTTTCAAGATAAAGGCGAAGAAGCTCGCAAATATTGGTATCATCGTCAACAACAAGAATTTTTTCTGCTGCCATTAGAAATCCCCTCCTGTTAATTTTAAATATCAACAAATTTGTTTTCAAACATAATTATAGACGGTTTTTTACAGAATCCGTAATTTGGTTTTTACCGCTTTACAATTATAATTATAAGTGAAAATTTTAAAAATCCGTGAATTGGTAAAAAATAATTTGTAACATATAGCCGCAAAAATGAACAAATTATTATTGAGGTGTGAAATGATTATTTAACAGAGAATCTGAACACCGTGCAGCTTGTGAATTTTTCACCTGCATCGATTGTGCACTGCGGGAATTCGGGCATATTGGGTGTGTTGGGATAAAACTGGGTTTCAAGGCAGAAACCGGCATTTTTGATAAGAGGGTTACCCTTTTTGCCGATTTTTGTGCCGTCAAGGAAGTTGCCTGTGTAAAGCTGAACACCGCAAAGGTCTGTGAAAACTTCAAGGAATCTGCCGCTTTCGGGGTCATAAGCGGTGGCGATTGCGCCGTCACCGTCATTCAGGCAGAAGTTATGGTCATAGCCTTTGCCGATTGCAAGCTGGTCATCGTCAGCATCGATATCTTTGCCGATGGGCTTTGCAACTCTGAAATCAAAGGGAGTGCCTTCAACAGGTCTGATTTCGCCCGTGGGGATGCTGTTTTCGTCAATGGGTGTATAAGCATCGGCGTTAATCATCAGCTCGTGAGCAAGAATATCGCCCTTGCCTGCAAGGTTGAAATATGCGTGGTTAGTCATGTTGATAACCGTCTTTTTGTCGCTGATTGCATAATATTCAATTTTGAGCGCGTTATCCTCGTGCAGAGTGAAAGCAACCTTGAAATCAACCTTGCCGGGGAAGCCCATTGCGCCGTCGGGGCTTGTGTAATTCATTTCAATGGCGTTATCGTCAATAACAAAAGCTTTCCACACTGCGGTTGAAAGCTCTGCACCGCCGTGAAGGCAGGTGATGCCGTTTTCATTTTTTTCAACGTTATATTCAACGCCGTCAATGCTGAATTTGCCGTTTGCAAGGCGGTTTGCATATCTGCCGACCGTCATACCCTGATAGTCGGAATATTTTTCGTGACCCTCGATAGTGTCAAAACCCGAAAGCACGTCGGCAAAAACACCGTTTCTGTCAGCAACGTAAATGCTGTTAACCGTTGCACCGTAGGTGAGAATATCAACGGCTGTGCCTGCTGAATTGCGGATTGTGTAGATATCAACGGCTTCACCTTTTGCGGTTGTGCCGAAAGAATTTTTTACTATCATAATTTTTCTCCTATAAAAAATATTTATACAAATATTATTCTATCATCAGCAATTTTTTTTGTCAATAAAAATACATATGTTTATACGGCGGTTAACGGGATATACTACTCTTGAACCCGAAAAAATTCGGGCAATTTATTCCGAAAGGTGATTTAAAATGGATAACCGCAACAATTTCCCCGGCAACGAAAAGAACTGCCCTTCAGGTCAGAACAACAACCAGAACAAGAACGGCCAGAATAAGAACGACGATAAGGCACAGCAGAAGAAGAACAAGAAGGAAGAGTTTTAACCTTCGGCAAAAAAATCGGAGCCGCTCACGGAGTTTTCCGTGGGCGGCCCGTGCTGTTTTATTGCGTTGCTTCGGGGCGTTCAAACGAATGCAAAAATCCGCCCTGCTCAAGTGAGCAGATATCGCCGCCGATAACCCTGCCGTCATAAACCAGCAGGTTTGCCTGAATATATCCCGTCTTGTTTTCATAGCCCGGGTAATTGAGAATATCATAAGTCCACCGCTTTGCACGCAGACCCTTATATGGCTCAAGGTCAAAGCCTGCCGCCTTGTTCATTTCGGCATATTCCGTGTAACCCTTGCTGAAATCGGAGGGAACGATTACCTCCGTCACTTCAACGGGGTCGGGTATAAACTCCCAACCGAATTGTGAGAGAAACGCTGCGCGCTGCTCTGCGTTTTCTGCTTTCAGGTTGATTTGCGTGTCTGTTGCCGCAGGGGTATCCGTTTTGCCGATAACCACGGCGATTGCAACAATAATCGCAACCAGGGCAACGGCAAGCGCCGCTATTTTGCTTTTTGAAGTTTTAACCGAATATACAAACATAAAATCACCGCCTGTCAAATTAATATGACGCAGCGGTGATGATTATTACAAATTCATTTTGAGCAGCATTATGCCCGAAGGGGTTATGTCAATTGCGCCGTATTCGCCGCACCTTGCCGAGCCGGGGTTCATAACGTAAAGCCCGTCGTCAAAATCGGTCACGCTTTCGTGTGTGTGGCCATATAATGCAATACGGGCGTCGAGCGAGCGTGCCTTGGCGCGAAA
>JAZNDY010000267.1:0-4213 GCA_045588295.1 Acutalibacteraceae bacterium | reverse complement strand
ACGCCAGGAAGATGACCGGATATCTTAGCGGTGGTTTTGCTGCGGTTGCATCTGTTCCACCAAATTGGAGAAATCCGAACTTAATGCCAATCGGCAATGGGTTCGGATTTTTGCTTTTTACAAAACTTTAACATAACGTGAACAACAGCATAATAATCCCTGAAAGTTTTGCAAACACAAGGGGTATACAATAAGCTTGCAAAACACGAAAGGAGCAAACCGAAATGAACAAAAAAGACAAAGAATTTATCGTGCAGAAAATCAGAACACAGTATACCGAAAAAGAAAACACACAGCTTGACGCTCTTAAAAAGCTTGACGCAAAGGTTAAGAAACCTGCAAACGTTTTTGCCTATGTTTTCGGAAGTCTTTCAGCAATAATTATGGGAAGCGGTATGAGCCTTGTTATGACGGATATCGGAGAAACAATCGGTATGGCAGATGCAATGATTCCCGGAGTTGTTATAGGTATTATCGGTATGCTTATGGCAATCATCAATTACCCCGTTTATAAAAAGCTTCTCAATTCACGCCGCAAGAAATATTCAAAAGAAATCATCGCTTTGAGTGATGAAATAGTGAAAAACTGAAAAACAAAAAAGTAATAAACAAGGATGCATCCCGACGAACCCGAGATGCATCCTTTAATTTTGTTTTGAAAAATCAAAACAAGTTACTGACCGCAAAAAGAACCGACCCGAGTCGGTTCTTTTTTATTTCAAAAGTTCATCTGTAATTTTAAGGATTACGGGTGCAATTTCTTTGCGCAGTTTTTCGGATCTGTATTTATAAACGGGATAAGCAACGGCGGCAACAGCAATGCCGAAAATGCCCAGAATGATGCCTGCAACAAACATTTTACCTGCCCAAACCATAACACAGCTCATTCCTAAGCCGAGAATCAGGGTGCCGATTATGCCGATTGTAAGCGCTAAAGCTGCAGCTTTGTTATGAACGCCTGCATCAAGGCGGCGGAGCTGTTCAAGCTTTGTTTCTCTTTCGTCAGGTTCCGTATATTTTTCTCTTATTCTTTTTATTTCTTTGTTTTCCTGTGCCGAATAAGAATAGGAATAGGTTTTGCTTTCTTTCATTTTGTCCTCCGTAACGTTTTTATATATAATACTCCGAAAAGATTTGTATATTGCTGTAATTATGTTTTGGTTTTGTTAATCTCTTTTGTTGAGCGGATAATTAAATAAATTGCAATAAAAACAACCGTTGCGCAAACAACAGCTCCCGTGAAAATGTTGAGCGCTGATGAGTTAACCGTGCTGTCGCCAAACTGCGTCAGCATAGCGGTCTGCAAAGCAAAAAGCGACATCAGCGAAGCGGAAAAGCTTATTACTTTTGAAACGTATGACATCGGCTTATGGCTTTTTCTGTATTTCACCATTTGAATAACAGTGCTGATTACCCGATAAAAAGTGTATGCCGCCGTTGCGTAAATAACAAGGCCGGGATAAACGTAACTCTCGTTATGAAAAACCGTCATAAAAACAACGGCACTTATTGCACCGTTGAGCAAAAGCATCAGCACGCCGCAAACACGGCAAACTTTCCATTCCGTCAAATCAGAAATATTCTTGTTTCTGTGGCTTCTGACAGCCAGAAACTGAATTGAGCCGATCAACAAATGGTAAAGAGATTCTGCGCCAAACCAGACAGAATGATAAACAATGCCTGAAACAAACTTGAATGCCGAATATATCAGACGCACGGCAATGCCTGAACGCAGAGTGATTCTTGTTCTTAAATCACCGTCAGTCACAAATCGGTTGACGTAACGGTTTTGGTGCATTGCTTTTTTTATTGAAGCTGTGATTTGAGGGATTCTGAAGCACACAGCAACCAGCGTGTATGCAGATATAACGTATGAAACATATGCAAGCGCAGAGTTTTCTTTGCCGAAACCGAAAACGTAAACAAGCATGGCGGTTGACGTTATGCAAAGCAGTAATATCAGCGGCAAGCAGGGAGAAAACAGTTTAAGAATGATTTTTTTGAATTTATCCATTGTTTGCATCACACAGCCTTACAGTGAAAACACTGCCTTCATTCGGAGTGCTTTCAACGGTAATTTCTCCGCCGATAATGTCTATAACCCTTTTAACAAGCGCAAGACCGAGACCGTTGCCTTTAACGGAATGTGAAGTGTCACCCTGATAGAATTTTTCAAAAATATGTTTCATTGTGTTTTCGTCCATTCCGCAGCCCGTGTCCGATACGCTGACGGAAACGTAATTGCCGTCTTTTTTAAGGCTTACGCTGACGTTTCCTCCGTCGGGAGTGAATTTGAGAGCGTTTGAAAAAAGGTTTGCCCACACAAGAATCAGCATTTCGGGATCAGTGTTGATATAGACGTCTTCTTCAATGTTAAAATCAATTTCAATATTTTTTCGTTCCCATTCACTTTCAAAACCGATAAGGCATTCGCAAAGCATTTCACTCAGATTACAGTTTTTCAGAATTGGGTGTAGCTTCTGCGCTTCAAGCTTGTTGAGCTTGAGAATGTTGGTGATGAGTTCGGAAAGATGCCTTGTTACACGGTTGATTGCTTGGGCATATTCAACCCTTTTTTCTTCAGACAAATCAGGTTCTTCAAGCAAAACTCCGTAATTCTGCAAAACGGCAAGCGGCGTTTTCAGTTCGTGAGAAACGTTTGAAACAAAATCCGTTCTTAAAGTTTCAATGCTTGAAAGCTCTTCTGCCATCTGATTAAGGTCGGCAACAATCTGGTTGTATTCACCGATTTTTATGGGTTTAAGCTGTGCTTTGAAATCGCCGTGAGTCAGTTTTTCCGTGAAATCGTGGATTTTATTAACGGGTCTCTGAACAAGTATCTTTCTTCTTATAAAATCAACAAACGTAAAAGCGATTCCGAGAAACAAAGCGTTAACAAAAGTAAAAACAGCGGCAAAATATATGTTTTCTCTTGTATAAACAATGCCCGTGTCACGCTGAAGAATGTTAAGAAAAAGCATAAGGCTGCAGGATATTACAAAAGCAACAAGTGAAAAGAAAACAAGAAATCTGTAAAAAACAAACAGAACCTTTTTAATCATTTCAGCACCGCCTTATAGCCGAGACCGTGAACGGTTACAATTTCAAATTCTTCGCAGACCGAGAATTTTTCGCGCAGTTTTGTCATATAAACGTCAACCGTTCTTGTGCTTGAATTGGTGTCAACGTCCCAGAATTCATCCATAAGCTGTGAACGGGTGAAGGTTTTCTTGGGGTATGAAAGCATTTTGAAAATGATGTTGAATTCACGGACTGTGAGCTGAATTTCATCGTTGCCGTAATACACCGAACGCTCTTCGACATCAAGAACAAGCTTGCCGACGGTAACCTTTTTGCTCACGGCAATTTTGGCTCTGCGGAGCAAAGCTCCGATTTTGAGATTGAGCTCATCAAGGTCGATGGGTTTAACAAGATAATCGTCAATGCCGATGCCGTATCCCATTCTTTTTGACATAAAGTCATCCCTTGCGGTAACAAAAAGAATCGGTATTTCTTTGTTTGTTTCACGAACGGCGGCTGCAAACTCAAAACCGTCTGCACCGGGCATCATTATATCAGAAATGATAAGCTCAATCTGATTTTCATAAAGAATATCATAAGCCTCGTTTGCATTGCAGGCACTGAAAGTGTCGTGGCCGTATTGCGAAAGATAGGCTGAAACCGCTCTGTTGAAATCCTGATTATCTTCAACTATAAGTATTTTTGCCATAATAAACACCTCGTTGCAATTATATCACAGTTTTAATGCTTTTGCATTCTTTTTCAGCATCTGAAAGAAGAAAAATATGGTTGTTATAAAAAATACGGGTTTCGCTTCTGTCGGCAAAAAGTCCTATGGGCGTTCCGTGGTCGCCGACGCTTACGGGCATAACGTTCCACACACCCGATTTGATACCGTTTCTGTCAAATTCTTTGAACGGCTCGGTTGACGGATGCTTTGCGGATTCAACGTCAACCAGTCCGTCGTTGCCGACTATCGGTTTACCGCTCTTTTTGCTGTCGTGAAGCATAAGGGAAGCCGTGGCTTTTAAAAAAATGAAATCCGTGTTTATCGGTTTCTTTTTCGTTTCATCAACTGCGTTGAACGGGTATGAAAAATAATAAACCGACGGCGAAATTTTTATTTTTGCGTTCAGTTCAACAGAGCCGTCGGCATACATATCGTAAGCGATGCAGTCTTTTGTGTTAAACA
>JAZNDY010000266.1:0-4913 GCA_045588295.1 Acutalibacteraceae bacterium | reverse complement strand
TCAAACAAGGTTGCGATAGCTTCATAAGGATATTCTTCACCGGAAACTGTTTCTTCTGCCGGCAAGAAGCCGCCATAAACGATTTCGGGCAGAATTTCGCCGGGAACTTCAACAATCTTTATGTTTTCGCCTATTTCAACGTAACCGATTTCGGTTGAGAAATATGCTTTGCCGTTTTCTTTAAAAGGTTTGGCGTTGCAAAGACCGCCACTGCTGATAAGGAGGAAGAGGAAATTGTTGATTTCAACGTCAACATGTGCGTGTTTTATGTTGAGAATGGGAGGAACAGGCTCGCCGTTTTCAGCAAGATAGTAGAGTTTATCTGCAACAACAAGGCTGTATTCCTTCATCTTTTCGAAAGATGGAAGGTTTTCGTCAATACCGTGCTGAGGACCCATATCCGTGTTGACTGCACCGCCAATAGCACCCT
This sequence comes from Acutalibacteraceae bacterium, assembly GCA_045588295.1. Taxonomy (GTDB): domain Bacteria; phylum Bacillota; class Clostridia; order Oscillospirales; family Acutalibacteraceae; genus CAG-177. The sequence goes on along the minus strand of JAZNDY010000266.1, from coordinate 4,483 downwards.
GAATAAAGATGAAATCAGCGTTTTTATCTTTTGTTACAGCCTGCTCAACGTAATAGGGAAAGTCGGCTGAAATTTTTGAATTTGCCCATTCAAGATGAATAGCGTGGGCACCGAAATTGGCTATGTAAATTTCTTTTTTGCCTGTGTCATTGGGAACAAAGCGGAAAAGGTGGATTTTGTCATCAAAATTCCAGGGTTTTCTGCCGTCCCAGAACATATCGGGGTACGATTCAGCGGCATAATAGAGAGTGCCTTCTGAACGGTTATTATATGCTTCCCTGATTGCATCAGCTGTTTTCTGAACAAGGGATTCCATATACTCTTCGTTTCTGCCTGTTTTCGGGATGTTGCCCCAAAGACCCTGAGTGTCAATTGCGCTGTGTGAATGCGTTGCGCCAACGTCAATGCTGATAAGTTTGCCGTCACCCGTAATATCGCTGAGCTTTTCTCTGATGTCCTTGATGTCGGCATTCATAAGACCGACGCAGTCAATCCACGCAAAAGCCGCGGCACCTCTGCCGGAATTATCGTCAAGCACAACCGCTCTTACGCATAAATCATCAACAACGCCTGTTGCTTCCTGGGCGGGGAATTTGAGGAAGCCACCAAGGAAATAGCGTGTTTTGTCAACGTCGTCAGGTGTAAGCACTCTGCGTGCGTAACCGACTGACCAATATTCAGCTTCTGCGGCGTCAATGAATTCTGAATGACCTTCAAGAAAATTTTCTTCAATCGCGGTAACGGGCCTGTCTTCATATCCAACCTTGGTTGCGCTCTGAAACACTGCACCTAAAAGAGTCGGCAGACCAAGAATAACTGATAAAATTGCCGAAACCCATCTGATAAGTATCGCCATAATAGCATCTCCTTTCCATTTATAATATAATACAATATTTATTCTGTTTTTACAATTATCAAATAGGTAGATATTACACTTCGTTTTTTGTGCGATTTAATGATAAAACCGCAATAACGGTTTAACAGGTGTTGAATATTACGTAGATTTATGTTATAACTGTTATAAATCCAATCAATATGAAAGCCTGGTGTTTTTATGGACTTTTTAAAGCTTGCAACAGACAGATATTCCGTGCGCAAATTTGCAGATAAGCCTGTTGAAAAAGAAGCTGTTGATAAAATCCTTGCGGCGGCGCACGTTGCTCCCACAGGCTGCAACTATCAACCGCATAAAATTCTTGTTATTAACAGCGAAGAAGCTCTTGCAAAACTCAAGGAATGCACACGTTGCCATTTTGATGCACCGTGCGCAATGCTTGTTTGCTATAACAGCGATGAATGCTGGACCAGACCTTATGACGGCAGTCAGAGCGGCGTTGTTGATGCGAGCATCGTTACAACGCATATGATGCTCCGGGCGTGGGAGCTTGGCATCGGCTCAACGTGGGTAATGCATTTTAACCCGTTTAAAATGCGTGAAGAATTTGCCGTACCTGAAAATTTTGTGCCCGTTGCTCTTCTGGTTATGGGTTACCCGTCACCTGATGCGCTGCCAAACGAAAGGCACACTGTTTACAGACCGATTGAAGAAACGGTTTTTTATAATGAATTCTGATAAAACAAAAGCTTGCAGAGGCTTCAAACCTTTGCAAGCTTTGTTGTTTTTTTAGTGTATCCTTTTATATAATTTCGGTTACCGTATATCCGTTATCGTTAATAAGCTTTGTGAGTGCTTCGTCTGAAACGGGAGCGTTCATTGTTATAACAGCTGTTCCTTCTGTGTGGCTGACAACTGCTGATGAAACACCGTTTGTTTCTTCAAGGATTTTTTTAACTCTCGCTTCGCAATGGGGGCACATCATACCTTCGATTCTTATTGTCTTTTCCATGGATTTTTCCTCTTTTCTGTTTTTTTGTTTTATCTTTTTATCCTTTTTGGCAGAGCGGATATTGCTTAAATTGAGCCGTAATGCATTGGTAACAACGCAAAAGCTTGACAGGCTCATTGCCGCCGCGCCGAGCATGGGGTTGAGTGTAAATCCTGCCCAAACAAGCGCTCCTGCCGCAACGGGAATGCAGATTACGTTATAAATAAATGCCCAGAAAAGGTTCTGGTGAATTATGCGCAACGTTGCGCGGCTTAAGCGTATGGCTGCAGAAACGTCTGATAATTTGCTGTTAACAAGAACAACGTCGGCCGCATCAACCGCAACGTCTGTTCCTGCTCCGATTGCAATGCCGATATCAGCCCGCGTCAGGGCAGGGGCGTCGTTAATTCCGTCGCCGACCATTGCCACTCTGCCTTCTTTTTGCAGTCCGGTAACCGCGGCTTCTTTTCCGTCAGGCTTAACTTGAGAGATTACCTCGTCGACGCCAACCTGTTTGCCGATGGCTTCTGCAGTCAGCTTGTTGTCGCCGGTGAGCATAACAACGCGGATGCCCATATTTTTAAGCTCTGAAATCGCCTGTGCGCTGTCAGGTTTTATTACGTCTGCAACAGCAATTATTCCCAGAATTATTTGATCTTCAGCAAAGAAAATTGCAGTTTTTCCCTGTAATGCAAGTGAGTCGGCTTTTTTTATTAAATCTGCAGGTATGGCGGAGTGTTTGCCGATGAATTCAGCATTGCCGCCGCAAACTGTTTTGCCGTTTATAACAGCGTTCAGACCGCCTCCGGGATAAACGGTGAAGTCGGTTGTTTCATAAGCGGAAACTCCCGAATATTCGCCGTGCCTGACTATTGCTTTTGCAAGGGGATGTTCACTTTTTAACTCAAGGCTGTAAGCAAGCTTAAGAAGCTCTTCGTCACCGATAACGTCTGTAACCTCAGGCTCGCCCTTGGTGATTGTGCCTGTTTTATCAAGAGCAACAATTTGAGTTTTGCCGGCAAGTTCAAGTGATGCCGCGGTTTTAAAAAGTATGCCGTTTTTTGCGCCCTTGCCGTTGCCGACCATAATGGCAACAGGTGTTGCAAGCCCGAGCGCGCATGGGCAGCTTATAACAAGCACGGATATTGCACGCGTGAGCGAAAAACTGAAAGATTCGCCGAGAATCAGCCAGATAAACATAACGGTTAAGGCGACAGCGATAACAACAGGCACGAAAATACCTGATACTTTATCGGCAACCTTTGCAATCGGAGCTTTGGTTGCCGCCGCATCGCTGACCATTTTTATGATTTGAGAAAGGGTTGTGTCCTCACCAACGCGGGTAGCCCGGCATCTGATATAACCCGAGCGGTTTATTGAAGCGCTGCTTACCGTGTCACCGACAGTTTTGTCTACGGGAATGCTTTCGCCCGTCAGTGCAGATTCGTCAACTGCGCTGATGCCTTCAATCACCGTTCCGTCAACCGGAATACTCTCGCCGGGTTTAACGGCAAAAATATCGCCTTCAACAACTTCATTGACAGCTGTTTTTATTTCTTTGCCGTTACGGATTACTGTTGCTGTTTTGGGCGCAAGAGACATAAGGCTTCTGAGTGCGTTTGTTGTTTTGCCTTTTGAACGTGCCTCAAGCATTTTGCCGAGCGTTATCAGCACCAGAATCATGGCGGCTGATTCAAAATAAAAATCGTGAAGATGAGCTTTGGGGTTAGCCGATAAAGCCATTTTAACCAGCACACACACGCTGTAGCCGAACGATGCGCCCGAGCCGAGAGAAACAAGGGTGTCCATATTCGGTGAGCGGTGAATAAGTCCCTTGAAGCCGTTTATAAAGAATTTTCTGTTGATAATCATAACAACGGTTGATAAAAGCATCTGCAAAATGCCGATTGCAACGGGGGAGCTTGCTAAAAAAGCAGGCAGAGGAAAGTTCCACATTGTGTGCCCCATGGATATATACATCAGCACAATTAAAAAACCGAGAGAGGTAATAAGCCTTTTGATAAGTGCAGGTGTTTCAGTGTCAGTGAGCGCATCTGCTTGTGATGAAGTGTGTTCAGCGCTTTTTGGCGATGCGCCGTAGCCTGCTTTTTCAACGGCTTTGATAATTGCGCTGTCATTTGCTGTTCCTTCAACGCCCATTGAGTTGGTAAGTAAGCTGACTGAGCAGGAAGTAACGCCATCAACGCCGAGAACAGCTTTTTCAACTCTTGCGCTGCATGCTGCGCAGCTCATTCCGCTGACGTTATATTGCTTCATGTGCGCTCTCCTTTCTTAAAGTGTGTTTGTTAAGCTTGAATTTCGGTTTTAAATATAGCTTTGTTTTTTGAAACAAAAAGATTGCCGAAAAACAGATTGCTGAAATTCTTAACGGATATTTCCTGCGGAGCAACAACGGGATACGCCGCGTTGTATGAATCGTTTTTGTGTTTCGGGTTAACTTTGCTGAAAAGATAACTGTTGCCGATTCTGTGAACGTATAAGCCGTCAACTTCAATTCTTTGCGGCAGATAGCAGATGTAGCCGAAATCGTGGTCTTCGGAATTTTCCGCTTTTATGACGTGGCTTGAAACGCTTGTGGGGTAAAACCTGCAGTTGCGGATAATCATATTACCGTTCCAGGTTGTGCCGTAATCTGA
>JAZNDY010000265.1:0-2538 GCA_045588295.1 Acutalibacteraceae bacterium | reverse complement strand
TGCTTTTGCCGTCAGGCGAATCTGTCAGACCAAACTGTTCAAGGTGAAAATCTGCAAACTTATGCCCGAGAGCAAGTCTGCCGAAAACACCTGCATAGTTATAGGCAAGAAATTTAAGCGGAGAGATGAGATGATGTTTTTCTGCGGTTTCATAGGCTTTTGTGCCGTCAAGGGGCGAACAGATTGCGGTGACGGAGCAGATTAAGTCTTCTTTTCCGCCAAGAAAAAGAGGCGAAACGTCTGCGCTTGCCGCCTCTTCGGGCGCGCCGTTTGTGAGCAGATGGACAAGCATACGGCACGAATTGCCCCCGAAGCTGTGGCCGATTAAATGAATCTTTTTTTTGGCACTCCAACCGTCAAAAAGCGGTTTCTCATAAGTTCTGCCAAAGCGCTTGTGACCGTGCTTTTTTGAATGGAATTCTCCGTAATCCACCTTTGTCCCCGTGAGCTGTGCATAAAGCTCGCAAGCCTGGTCCCAAGCGCTTGACATCGGCCCGACCGAAGCGGCATAACACTCGGTTCCGCCATCCGAAAGGAAGCTTATGATACTGCCGCTTGTTGCTCCCCAATAGGGAGCTTTTTTGTTTATACCTTCATTTTGTCCCCATCCGAACATTCCGTGAACGAAAACAATCGGATATGAAAGCTTTTTCATTTGAACATCCCCGTTTTATAAAAGTTTGAGATTTTCTTCTATTCTGTCAAAAAAGTCAAGGAGCATTCTTCTGTTACTTCCTGTGTGCTTTTTGCAACTGATTTCAGCGTGTCTGCCATCGTTTCTCCTTTTGAATCAACAACGCAGGGCATGAACGCCGTGTGATTTGTGTAGCCGATATTTTCGGGGTGGTTTTTAATTATTAAGCAAACGTAATATACATTTTAATAGTTAGAAAAATGTATGCGGAATGTTAAAGTTTTGTTTATGAAATCCGCTTCGGGTTGAAGCAAAAATTTATTTGTTGCAGGTGTTTACTGTTTTTATGGACAAAAGCATTTTTATGTGATAGAATAAGTCGAAAGTCGGTATTATTGAATTAATTAACAAACGAAAAGGTGAAAGCTATGATTTGTTTTAACTGTAAAACCCAGCTTGAAGAAGGATCTCTGTTTTGCACGGAATGCGGCGCAAAACAGCCTCAGGCAGCTCCGCCTGTTGCCCCGTCAGCTCCGCTTGCAGCAGACGTTGACGATTTGGATGCAACAATCGCCGCGCCTTTCGGCGTGATGCAGGAGGATGACCTTGATGCCACACAGGTTATGGACAGCTGTCCGCCTGTTCAGAATTATCCGCCGCAGCGGGAATTCGAGCCGAATCAGGGTTATCAGCAGCAGAATTACGGTTTTGTTCCGCCTGCGCCTCCCGTTCAGCCGCCGATGCCTCCCGCTCAGCCTGAACAGCCGCCCAAGAAAAAGGGCAAGGGTGTTTTGATTGCCGTTATCTGCATTGTTGCGGCTTTCCTGTTAATCGGTGTTATTGGCGTTATTTGTGTTTTTGCTTTTTTTGCTGGAGAAATATTTGACAAGAATGATGAAGACATCACCTCAACCGCCGCTTACACAGAAAAATCAACCACGGAATATTACGGCGAATATTATGAGCCTGAAGTAACGGAGCAGCAGATTACCGTTCCGCAGGGCGAAAGCTTCACAGGCGGCTTTGTGCCTCCCACAGCTCCGCAGAATGGCAGCGACTTCAATCCTAACGATATTTTCGGCACAACGCGCCCGAATTACGAACCTCCCACTCAACCGCCCGTATACAATTCAGACCGCACGGAAACCCCCGAAACCGTTGCTGACAGCGATTACGTTCAAGCCGTTTTGATTGAAGCATACGTTTATGATGAATACGGCGAAGCAACGCTTGGCGAATACGGCTATTTCTATAAAGACGGCAACGCGTGCCTCTATGTGGCTGAGGGCAACGAAAGCGTTGTTATTGAAACCGACAGCGAGACGGACTATATTACCGTTTATTACAGCGACGGTAACGGCTATGAAAAGGTGACTATGAATCAGACTGACAGCGAAAACACCAGAAACGGTATTGTTTATCACCTTGTTCAGATGGGTCTTGACAAAGACTATTTCTATCCTGAGCTTACGTATGAATATGTTGGCGACAGCTATGACGACACGTTTGGCACTGTTCAGGTTTATGACGTTTATGACGGCAACTCTTTTGCAGGCACGATTATTGTTGACGAAAGCACGGGTTATTACACCACTGTCTGGGATGAAAACGATAATTTCCTTTATCTGGTAACAAACGTTTACACTACAGGCTACGGTCTGCCGCTTAACTTCAGATAAAAAGTTGATATTAAAGCAGAAAGGACAGCTCCGGAAGCTGTCCTTTTGTTTTTTTGCTCAGCCGAAAATGCAAAGCAACACGCCGTAAAGCGACGCCGCAAGTGTGCCGTAAACCAACACGGGGCCTGCAATTTTAAACATATTTGCGCCCGTGCCGAGGATTCTGCCCTCGCTCTGGTATTCCATCGCAGGGGAAACCACGGAATTTGCAAAACCCGTTATGGG
>JAZNDY010000264.1:0-1705 GCA_045588295.1 Acutalibacteraceae bacterium | reverse complement strand
ATTCCGGGGCAAGCACTGTTTCTGTCCACGGCATATCATAACGCCCTTTTCCGATTCGTTCGGTTGCGCCCTGCAAGCAAACCTCGGCAGGTAAATCAAAAAGGAAAACCGTATCGCACTGCTGAAGTCGCATTTCTATTGTGCGGTTATAATTACCGTCAATTATCCATTCATCAGTCGCAAATATTTTCTCTATTCTCTCATCGAATTCTTCGCGTGAAATATGAGTTTTATCTGGCTTGTGCCAGACAGCATCCAAATAATACAATGGTAATCCCGTACATTTATTAAGTTTTTCGGCAAATGTTGTTTTGCCGCTGCCGGGACAGCCGATTACTATAACTTTTTTCATTGTTATTCCTCAACAGAATCAAAGATTTTTTCCATTATTGCACTTCCGCCGTGGTCTTCAATTACTTTAAACCCGTTCTTTTCATACATCGCATATGATACGGGTGTGTGCTTAAAAACATTGAGCACCATTTTGGAGAAACCTTTTTCATGGGCATCTTCCTGAATTTTTACAAACGCACTTTTGCCGTAACCTTTGCCTCGGTATTCTTCTTTGATTACGTTCTCGGTTACGAAAGCGGCATTTTTCTCAAACGGACTTTTCTGATAGCCGATAACACCGATTTTCTCGTTATCCTCATTTATGACAATATATAGCCAGTTATCGGCAGAATCTGCACCGTCAGGGAAAACATCGTTAAACTCTGCCCTGGCCTCTTTTATTGCCTTGAATCTGAACCTTTCATCACCCGATTTTTTCAAGTGGTCAGCATATGCTTTTACAGACCATTTTGAATATATTTTAAATTCATCGCTGTTCATTTTTTTAAAGCTGATTTGTTTGAATTCAGTTTTCATATACAATTCCCCTCTTTTATTTTTTCGCCTTCACGAGTAAAAAGTTCGGTTTGATATATTCCTTTACTATCGTCGGTAGTTTTTCTATTGCCCAATCTTCAGGTGTCGGCTCGCACACTTCTTCAATCACAAAACCTGCTTTGGCAAGTGCATTTATAACATCGCTGAACGTACGGTGATATTTTACGACACCGTCTACGTACCAATGGATTTTTCTTTCACCGGGTTGATTGTAATTGGAAAAAGTATATGAAATTCTGTTGCCGTTTTCGTCTTTATTAAAATGGCCTGCACCGTCAACGGTTGCGGTAATAATCGGATGTTCCTGCGAAAAAAGAAGCTGACCGCCGTCATTCAAAACAAAATACATATCTTTTGCAAAAGCATCAAAATCCTTGACATAGTGAAACGCAAGTGAGCTGTATATAAAATCAAACCTTTCATCAAGCTTTGAAATATCCGTCATACTCATATTGCGGTATTCGATTTTATCATTTGCGGATTCTTTTTCAGCAACGGCAAGCATTTTTTCAGAGATATCAACACCAACAACACGCTTTGCACCACGATAAACAAAATCAATACAGTTATGACCGTAACCGCAACCGAGGTCAAGAACGGTTTTGCCCGTTAAATCGGGAAGCATTTTAGCCATAGCAGGCTGTTCAAGCAAATCATTATAGTTGTTTTCACCTGCACGCAGGTTTTTGTAGCCTTCAAAAAATGTTTCGTTGTCAAAAATGTTTTGTTTGCTCATAATTAAACCTCACAATCTGTTTTTCTCGAACCAAGATACCGGATTATTTTCAATATACTCCCATTTTATGTTAAAATC
>JAZNDY010000263.1:0-2508 GCA_045588295.1 Acutalibacteraceae bacterium | reverse complement strand
GTTTCAGATATCATTGACCGTGGCGGCACAGTGCTTCATTCAGCAAGAAGCCTAAACTTCAAAACTGAGGAAGGTATGCAGGCAGCAATTGATGTTTGCCAGAAAAGAGGCATTGAAGGTATTGTTGTAATTGGCGGTGACGGCTCCTTCAGAGGTGCAAGAGATTTATCTCTCAGAGGCATTCCCTGTATCGGTGTTCCCGGAACAATCGATAACGATATCGTAAGCTCAGATTATACTATCGGCTATGACACATGCCTTAACACCATTATGCAGATGGTTGACAGAGTCAGAGACACTGTTGAATCACACAGCCGTTGCATCGTTGTTGAAGTTATGGGTAACAGATGCGGCGACCTCACACTTAACGCAGGTATTGCTGTTGGTGCAACTGCAATCGTTATCCCTGAAATTAACTGCGATATTGAAAAGCACGTTATCGAAAGAATCAAGAGAACTCAGAAAACAGATAAAAAACATTTCATTGTTATGGTTGCTGAAGGCATCGGCGGCGTTGAAGCTCTTGCAAGAAAAATTGAGCTGGAATGCGGCGTTGAATCAAGAGCAATTGTTCTTGGTCACGTTCAGCGCGGCGGTTCACCCACAGTTAAAGACAGAGTTGTTGCAAGCCAGATGGGTTACTACGCTGTTCAGAAGCTTATCGCAGGCGAAAGCAACAGAGTTATCGTTCTCAAGCATGAGGGCATCACAGACTATGATATCTATGAAGCACTCTGCATGAAGAAAGCAGTTGACGACAACCTCTATAAGGTTGCTCACGAAATTTCAATCTGAGGTAAACAATGGTTTCAAGTGAATTTCTTGAGCTTCGCAGAAGAATTATTGCGAAGGATTTCAAATCACTCAATGATATGCAAAAAAAGGCGGTCCTTTCTACGGAGGGACCGCTTTTGGTGCTTGCTGGTGCAGGCAGCGGTAAAACAACCGTTCTTGTTAACCGCATAGCAAACTTAATTAAATACGGCAAGGCTTATTACAGCGACTATTGCCGCTATGAACCAACTGAAAGTGAAATGGCTCTTATGCGTGCCGTTGCTGACGGCGTTGTTCAGGACGTTTTTGATATAGAGCATCTTCTTAAGGTTGATGCCGCAAAACCCTGGGAAATTCTTGCCATCACTTTCACAAACAAAGCTGCAGGTGAACTTAAAGAAAGGCTTGAGCGAATGCTTGGCGCAGATGCGCTTGATATCTGGGCAAGCACTTTCCACTCTGCCTGTGTTCGTATTTTAAGGCGTAACGCAGAATACATCGGCTTTTCTTCAAATTTCACTATTTATGATACTGATGACAGTAAAAGAGTTATCAAAGACTGTCTTAAACAGCTTGGATTCAGTGATAAAATCATAACTCCTAAAGGTGTTCTTTCTGAAATCAGCAGAGCAAAAGATATGATGATTTCGCCTGCTGAATATATCAAAGAAAACTATATGGACTTAAGAAAGCGCAACATCGGCTCTGTTTATGAAGCTTATCAGCAGCGTCTTAAAAACGGCGATGCAATGGATTTTGATGATATAATCGTTAACACCGTTCGTCTGCTTCAGAATAACCCCGAGGTGCTTGATTATTATCAGCGCCGCTTTAAATACATAATGGTTGACGAATATCAGGATACTAACCACGCCCAATATCTGCTCACGTCGCTGCTTGCAGGCGGTTGGGGCAACATCTGCGTTGTTGGTGATGATGACCAGAGTATTTATAAATTCAGAGGCGCAACAATTGAGAATATTTTGAGCTTTGAGCATGAATATACTAACGCCAGAGCTATCCGCCTTGAGCAGAATTACCGTTCAACGCAGAATATTCTTGATGCTGCAAACAAAGTTATTGCCAACAATCAAAACAGAAAAGGCAAAAATCTTTGGACCGATAACGGTAAAGGCGATCTTATTGAATATCACACAGCCGAATCAGACCGTGATGAAGGCTTCTTTATTGCTGACAAAGTGCTTGACGGCATCAGAAACGGCAAAAAATACAGCGACTTTGCAGTTCTTTACAGAATGAACTCACAGTCAAACCTTGTTGAACAGTCCTTTGTCAGAATGGGTATTCCGTATCGTATTATCGGCGGCCACAAATTTTATGACCGTAAAGAAATAAAGGATGCACTTGCATACCTCAGTATCATAGCAAACCCCAATGATGGCGTGAGGCTTCAGCGAATCATCAATGAACCCAAAAGGGGAATCGGTGACACTTCCGTTGCCGCAGCTCAGGAAATTGCAGACGGTCTCGGTATGAGCCTTTTTGAGGTTATCAAAACAGCTGACCAATTCCCGAAGCTCAGCAGATGCGCTAAGAAAATGCGTGAATTTGCCGATATGATTGAGAGCTTTATCGATGCTCAGGACAGTCTTGAGCTTGATGAGCTTTTCAAAAAGGTTATGGCTGACACAGGTTATATCCAATATCTTGCTCTTGACAAAGAAACTTATGAAGACAGAGTTCAGAACCTTGACGAGCTTTCAAACAACCTTC
>JAZNDY010000262.1:0-1535 GCA_045588295.1 Acutalibacteraceae bacterium | reverse complement strand
ACCAGCGACGGCTTCCCCATTGTTGAAGGTATGGATATGGCATTTATGTTTGATACCGTTGCTCTCGGTAACGAGTTCAAGGCTTCAATCGGTGATATTCTTCTTTCAATTGTATCAGGCAACAGAGATAAGCTTCTGGATATAGTTCTCGGCATTCTTGACGAAAGCTTTGCGAGCCACTATTTTAATCCTGACGGAACAAGAACAAACGGCGTTTCCGTTGATGAATATTGGTATTCGCTTGAAGAGTGTATGAACACGCCTGACAGGTCTTACGGCTATGCAAAGGGCTACGGTAAGGATGAAAACGGCAACACTCTGCCCACAACCAAATATGAAAATCAGTTTGATTTTATCAAAAGACAGGTTGATATCACAGGCTTCTGCGAAGAATACGGCTATGACCACGCATATTATTATGCATACAGCTCATTTGGTGACACTCTTGAAACAGCAGCAGGTCTGAACGAATATATTGATATGGTCAAGGCTCAGACAGGTCACGATAAAGTCAGCCTTGTTTTCATCAGCCTTGGCGGCACAATCGGCAACGTTTACCTTGCAGAGCATTGTGACCCCACAGAGGTTGACAGAGTTGTTTTTGCCGCAGCTGCGGTTGACGGCTCATATCTTCTCGGCGACCTTATGGCAGGCAACTCAATCCTTGATGACGGTAACGCTCTTTATAACGACCTTATCCCCAACCTCATTTCCATCCTTGCAGAGGAATATGAAGCACTCGCTTACGTCGGCAACGGTGTTGCAAGAGCTATTCCGCAGGAGCTTTTCAGCGATTTCCTTGATGAAGCTCTCACAAGAGCTGTCAATGAAGTCCTCGGCAAGCTTATGCATAACTGTCCCTCAATGTGGGCGCTTGTTCCCGGCGATATGTATCCCGAACTCAGTGCAAAGCTGATTTCCGATGAATCTCATAAGGCGCTCAAGGAAAAGACGGATAAATATTATGAAATTCAGAAGAACGCCTCAAAAACCGTTCAGGAAATGACTGAAAAAGGCGTTGATATCTTTGTAATCTGCGGCTATGATATTGAGCTTCTCGGCCTTGTTGAGCATTACAGACTCAGCTCGGATAACGTTATTCAGGCTGAATCAACTTCAATCGGCGCAACCTTTGCCGATTGCGGTGAAACTCTGCCTGCAGATTATAAACCTGCCATTGATGCAACATATATCAGCCCCGACGGTGCTGTTGATGCAGGCACCTGTGCTCTGCCTGACAGAACCTGGTTCATCAAGGGTCAGAGCCACCTTAAACTGCAGTCAAGCATCAATGACGTTATCGAGCTTTGCATTCAGCTCATTTCAGATTATGAAATCACGGATGCAAGAGAAAATAACGGCGGTTATCCGCAGTTCCTTGAATACCGTGACCTTTCAAAAATCCAGAGCCTGATGGATAAGTTCGAAAAGGCTGATCTTTCCTCACTTTCTGCAGAAGAGCTTGCAACCGTTGAAGCTGCATATCAAAAAGCTGTTGAGCTTCTTGCTGACAGATCCTGGGATGCAGAAGAAGC
>JAZNDY010000261.1:0-2082 GCA_045588295.1 Acutalibacteraceae bacterium | reverse complement strand
AGGGGTAGCTGAAAAAGGAATGCGGTCGGCAAACCTTTCAGTGCCCCTTAAGGGGTTTCGTCCGTATAATGCCCTTATAGGGCTTAATCAAGCCACCAGCTTAGCTGGTGGTCCTGACTTTGGCATTTTCACTTTTTATATCACAAAAACCGTTGCAGGCTCTCTGACAGCCGCTTCGTTGCCCCACGCAATAACTCTCTGCGTTTCGCCCAGACTTATTCTGCGCGCGCTCTCGTCAACGGCAACAATGCCTGCCGCGGCAAACGTTACGCTCACAACCGCCGTTGCCGCCAAAACGTATCTGCGCCAATACTTCACTCAACCACATACCTTTCCATCAGCGACCCGAGCGCAGAAGCAAGCATTCTGCCCGAATAACAGGCTTCCTCCAGCGTGTTTGCCTCGCTCCCCATCTCAATGAGCAGGCTGAAACGGGTCATATCCATATTATATTTTCTTTGCGAAAACAAAACGGGACGCATCAGACCGGGATAAAGCGTTTCACATTCCTTTTGAAGCTGCAGAGCAAAACGCAGGTTATATTCCCAGTCGGGAAAATTCTCAACCTTGCCCTCTTCTGCGCCCGTGATTATCATCAGCTGCGCCGCCTGTTTGCCGTTTATTGTGTTGACAGGCTTGATTTTTGTGCCGTTATCAAGGGTTATTGAATCCCTGTGAATATCAATCACAACCTGAATTTCAGGATGCTCCTGCAGATGCTTTGCAACGGTTTTGCGCGAATTGGGGTAAGAGTCCGAATAATTATCGTCGTGAATCGTTTTGTCGTGTATTACAGTATATCCCATACTCTCAAGATAATCCGCAATTTCAGAGCCAACACGCACAACGTTAAGCGCCTCGTCGTTACTGCGCGCGGTGTAACCCTCGGCATACCAGCCGCGCTCAATCATCTCATAACCCTCTGACGTGTGGCTGTGAAAAATCAGCACGGCAGGCTTGGATTTATCAATTTTAAGCTCCAGCGGCTCGGCAAGAACTTTTTCGATGTTCAGGGTTTTGGTTTCGGTGGTGTTGCGCACACGCACGCAGTCAAAAACATGCGTTGCACCCTTGTTGACGTAAGTTGACGGCTGTATATCGCCGTCGCGCTTATCGTTTGCGAAAGCAGTTTTATAATGTTCAATCAGCAGCTCGATATCCTTGGGCGTTTTTGTGATATCCGCCGTGTCACTGCCGCGGTAAACAGGCATCTGATTTATAACGGTAACCGTTGCCTGCCCCTGCGCACGTGGACTGCCGCCAAAAAACACCAAAGCCGTTGCCGCATATGATATACGCCCCGCGCCGAAAAGCAGAACCAGAGCAGAAATTGCCGCTACGGAAATAAAACACGCCGCAAGCTCCAGCCTGTCGGCAGAACGTTCATTTTTCATAATATCACCTTTATCTTTTTATGTTTCGTTACCCGTAAAAAATCCAACGCCAACACCGTGGGGGCGGCGATTCGCTGTCCGTACAAATCAACACCGCAGGGGCTCCGTAAAAACAAACACCGCCCCCTGCGTAATAATTATATGCAGGCTTGTTCGCGTGATATTCCGCTTGAAATGTTACAAATTGTAATCTTCAGCTTCGTGATGTAACCGTTTTGTAACTATTTGTAATTGAAAAAGGTTGTATGCCGCCTGAAGTTATAATATAATTAGTTCATTCAGTCGGGCGCAAAAGTGCAGTTGCCCCGATATCCCATCCATCCTTTCAAAAGTCAAAAAAAGGAGTTCTCATCACGAGAGCTCCTTTTTGACGTTTGTGGGATGTTTTTTTGTTTATAATCGCACGTTAATCAGCAAATCCGCCGAGGAGGAAAAAACGGCTGAAAAGAAACATAACCCCAATTACATTTAACAAGGGTTGCAAGGGACGGCTCTTGCTGCTGTCCGTGAAAACAGTGTAGGACGGGATGCCCTCATCCCGCCGCTTTAATCATTATGCAACACCTGCGGGGGCTTGTGGGCAAGCCGACCTACGTTTTTTCGTTCCGCCGGCGGTGAGTGTTAAATTGAACAAGCATTCAAAAAAACGCCCTTACAGTGCTGTTTTTATATTCTGCAAACTTTGCGG